>NZ_JADEWC010000027.1 GCF_015207825.1 Cyanobacterium stanieri LEGE 03274 | reverse complement strand
AAGCCTCCCTCAAACCTTCTGCTTCTAAGTCAACTAAGCCCACATCCTCCCTCTGAAATCTCACTTCTTCCATTACTTTGTCTTTGGTTTCTTCCAAAAGGCAATCTAACCTTCTTAAGACAAACATAGGTAAGATGACATCTCTATATTTTCCCCGCACAAATACATCTCGTAAACAGTCATCGGCAATAGACCAAATGAACGATACTAATTTGTTATGGGTACTTATATCCATTATTGTTAACTACTCTAACTCTGATTATTCCTAACTAAGATTATCAGATTTAGTTAATGTCAAACGTTACAAAAAATATTACTCACAATTATTTTAAGTTATGGTTATTTTTTCCAGCGCACCTTAGATATTCAATTTATACTCTTTCATGCCATAAAAAATAAGGTCAGAATCAAAGATAATTTTATCTGCTAAAAAGGGATATATTTTAGCAAAATATTGCTTTAATAAGATAGTATCTCCCCCCGTTAAAATGATAGAAGAAGATGGGTACTGCTCTAACCAATCATCGATAAATCCTTTAATACCGCCGAGGATGCTATAAATAATACCGCTCTGGATGGCATTGGGGGTATTTTTTGCCCAACGGGGAATAAAATCTTCTAAGATTTCCACTTCAGGTAAGGCCGCAGTATTGAAAAATAAGGTTTCCATTTGTAGCTTTACCCCCGGCAAAATGGCGCCGCCCACTAATTCTTGATTTTCGTTTGCCCCTGTAAAAGTTAACGCTGTGCCACTGTCAATGACGAGACAAGGAAATTGATACTTACAACCGCCCCCCCAAAGGGCTAAGGTGCGATCGCACCCCATAGTTTTATAAATACCTTGAATGGGAATTGATCGAACATCGATGATAATAGTTTGGGGTAATTGAAGATATAAACGAGTGGCAGAAGGCACTACCGAAGCCACATAAAGGGGAATTGCTGTTTTTAAGTAATTACTAACCACGGGGGGGAGTATATCTTCTAATTCTCGTAAAGAATCTCTCTTAATAGTGTTCCATGTTTCTTGTAATTGATTATCAGCAAAATAAGCCCAGTGTAAGCGGGAATTGCCAATCATTAAACCTAACCAATTTTCATGACTCAATGCCTTTTTTCCCTAACGAATGCCTACAATAATACCCAATAATAAAATAAAGCCGATGGTCACATTTTGCCCAAAAATACCACCATAGTTAATGGTATCAGGGTTAGGCTTTCTCAATTCGATATACTGTCCAACCCAAAGGATAACGGCGATCGCCCATGTTACCCCAAAAATGAAGGAAAAACCATTTATAGTACCAAGATAAGCAAATAAACCAGCCGTCAGAGCAAAAAATAAACCCACTGCATCCGCCACAAAATCCCCAAAAAAGATCGCACTAGAATTAATGCCCACCTCTAAATCATCCTTTTTATCAGACATGGCATAAACCGTATCAAAACCCAAAGTCCATAACACCGTTGCCCCCCACAAAATCCAAGCATTATTGCTCAAATCCCCCGTCACCGCACTCCAACTAATCAACACCGCAAAACCCCACGCAATGGATAACACCAACTGAGGCACAGGAAAAACCCTTTTCGCCAGAGGATAACAAACAATAACAGGCACAGAAGCCACACATAACCAAAAACTGAGGGCATTAAGAAAAAAAGCCAATCCTGCCGCACAACCAAGGGAAATAATAAAAACCGCAATACCAACCCTTACAGATAACGCCCGAGAAGCGAGGGGACGTTTTTTGGTTCTTTCTACCTTATCATCAATGTTACGATCCCATAAATCATTGATTACGCACCCCGCCGCGCTGGTGGCAAGACTACCCAAAATAACGATCAACACCAGACTAAAGGGGGGTTTTCCTTCCCCTGCCAAAAAGATTGCCCAAAGGGCTGGAATCATCAAAATCAGTCGCCCCGCTGGTTTATCCCACCGTAATAGTTTAATGATGCTTTCTAAGGTATTAGGGTTATTAACTTCTGCAGAAGTCATGATAAATTATTTGTATGGTTGCCTTTAGGCTATTTTATCGGAATTTTTAACCCCTTAGCCAGAAAATAATATTTCCCTCTCATGGTTTCATTATCGTTTTAGGTTCAAAATGGAGAATCAGCAATGATAGAATTAGTTTTCTAGTCATGAATTTAACTAATTAACTATGGCAAAATATATTTTATTCGGTAGTTACTGTGAAAATGCGATCGAAAAAAGGACTCCCTATCGCCAAGCTCACCTAGATGGTTTAGCAAAACAAAAAGAAGAAGGGGTTTTAATTACCCTTGGCCCAACAAAAGACAATAGTAAAGTATTTGGTATTTATGAGGCAGAAAATGAAGCCATTGTTAAAAATTTAATTGAATCTGATCCCTACTGGCAAAATGGTATTTGGACAGATTACGAAGTGAAAGAGTGGATACAAGCATTTTAAAACATCTCTAGTCTTAGGTAATGGGGAGACGAGGGGATGAGAAGATGGGGGAATGGGGGTGATAATCTTAGTTCAATTTATTGAACGATAAATTATTAGCCGTGTAATGAATTACACGGTGGGGGTACAAAGATACTTTATTTTATCCATCTTCCATCAATTTTTTTGAGTTTTATATTTGAACACAATTTAGAATGATCTTAATTTGTGAATCTCTTAAAAATAAATAAAAAATGACTCAGAAAAAAAGAATTGGTATCTTAACCAGTGGCGGAGATTGCCCAGGATTAAATGCTATCATCCGCGCCGTGGTGAAGTATGCCACCCGAAAAAGTTGGGAGGTGTTTGGTATTCCTAGGGGTACGGATGGATTTGTTGATATAGTCAAAGGAGATTTAGAAATTGAAGATCTACGATTAAAAGATCATGGTTATGATGTACCTGGAGTATTGCAAGGATTAGACATTTTGCAATTTATGAGCGGTAGTGTTTTAGGCTCTATTAGTCGTAGTAACGTAAAAAACGAGAATGTAACCGATTCTATTTTGGCGGGTTATCGTCAATTGGGGTTAGATGCACTCATTGCCATCGGGGGTGATGGTAGTTTAGATATTATTTATGATTTGGCGAAAAAAGGTGAGTGGAATTTGGTGGTAATTCCTAAAACCATTGATAATGATGTGGCATTTACTGAACGTTCAGTGGGTTTTGATACTGCCCGAAATACTGTCACCCAAGCCCTCTATGATTTAACTTTTACCGCCGCTAGTCATGAGCGCATTATGGTGGTGCAAGTCATGGGCCGTGATGCTGGACATTTACCACTCCATTCGGGTATTGCGGGGGGGGCAGATTGTATTTTAATTCCTGAATTAACCCCCCAGTTAACCAATAATATTATTGATGGTATGACACAGTATATCGCCAAATTAAGGTGCGATCGGCGTAAATTTGCCCTAGTGGTCATTTCAGAAGGGGTAAGGGGATTAAAGGGAGAAAAAGATGCTTACATTGCCGAAACCCTTGCCCATTTACTTAAAGAAGCCAGTCATCGCCTCTGTGCCACGGGGGATGAGCGTTATTGTGGTTTAGACCAAGTAGATACCAGAGCGACTATTTTAGGGCATTTGCAACGTTGTGGAGTCCCTAGTTCATTCGATCGCATCTTAGCCACCCTTTTCGGCATTAAAGCCCTACACTTAATTGAGGAAGAAAGATACAATCGCCTTGTAATTTGGCAAAATGGCACCGTAGAAAGTAAATCCCTAGAGCAGATTATGCCCTTAATAAAATGGTGTCACCAAGAAAAAACCTGCCCATCTCCTGTGGACCCCGAAGGTTTTATGGTGCGCACTGCCCTATCATTAGGTATATATTTGGGAGATTCTCATTTATCGGCTACTATAAATTCTGAAGCAGAAAACTTTTCTGACTCTCAAGAAGATGTTTAGGGGGAAAATAATTTTTTTCCTTGGGCATGATAAAAGCCTTTCATCACCGAATATATAAACTGATATGGGTAAAAACAACGATCGCAACAAAATTAATCGCTGGTACAAATGGTTAACCCCTGGTATCTTCGTCAAACGTTGGTTAATTACCAGTTTATTCGGTGTACTATTCACCCTCTTAGGATTGGCTATTTGGGTGAAACTAACCCCTATCAATCGTCTAATCGAATTTCTGATTGATTTTCTTAACCGTATTACCAACATCATTCCTAGTTATATTTCAGGGCCTCTAGCTTTTTTTATCGGCATTTTTCTGCTCTATTGGGGACAAACTCGCACCTTTGGATCAATTACTGATGTGCTACAACCTGAAAATGATCAAGAATTAATCGATGTGTTATGGAATCGTCGTCAACGCAATAAAGGTATGAAAATTGTTGCCATTGGAGGCGGTACAGGTTTATCAACCCTATTGCGAGGCATCAAAAAGTATAGCGGTAATATTACCGCCGTGGTGACGGTGGCAGATGATGGAGGCTCATCGGGTATTTTACGCCGTGAATTGGGGGTTTTACCCCCGGGGGATATTCGTAATTGTATTGCGGCTTTAGCTAACGAGGAAACCCTATTAACGGAATTATTTCAATATCGTTTTCGGGATGGGGAGGGTTTAAAAAATCATAGTTTTGGCAATCTTTTTTTGACGGCAATGACGGACATTACCCATGATTTAGAAAAAGGGATTGCCGCTAGTGCCAAAGTTCTAGCCATTACAGGGCGAGTATTACCCGCTACTTTAGATAATGTTGTGTTATGGGCAAAATATGCCGATGGCTCGGTGGTACATGGAGAATCACAAATCCCCGAAAAAGGAGACAAAATAATTGATTTTGGTTGTACTCCTCAAGCCCCTAAGGCTGTGCCTTCGGTATTAAAAGCCATTGAACAGGCGGAATATATTATCCTCGGGCCAGGGAGTTTATATACCAGTGTGATTCCTAATTTATTAGTACCTGAAATTAGAAGGGCGATCGCCCGTAGTTCTGCCCCTAAAATATATGTATGTAATATTATGACCCAACCGGGGGAAACCGACGGCTACACCGTAGCGGATCATATTCGAGCCATAGATACTATTTGCGGGGTAAAATTATTTGATGCGGTATTAGTACAGGGAAGACAACCATCCTCCCAAGCCTTAAGAATCTATGCCGATGAAAAATCCCATCCCGTTTTTTTAGATAGAGAAGAAGTAAAAAAATTGGGCAGAAGAATAGTTAAAGGTAATGTGATGAATGAAAACCCTGATAATTTTTGCATTCGTCACGATCCAGATTTACTAAGTAAAACCCTGATCAGATGGTATCATCACAAGCCACAATATAAATTTTGGGATAATAATTAACCTCAGTTTCGACATAGTAGCTATCACCATGATTAGGTTTCAGGCTTCTGGTTGCAGGTTACAGGTGATGGAGAGTACAGGTGATGGGGAGTGAGGGTGATAATAGTTTATATTAAATCCGTGAATCAAAATATTCCTTAGTTCAATAAATTGAATTAACCACCGTTAGCCGTGTAATTCATTATACGGTGGGGGTACGAAGATATAATATGAAATACTTAAATGTTTACGACAAATAAAATTCCAGCCCAATTAACCTCAATTTAGGTTAAAACCCTTGACCATTCCTTGTATAGATTTATGGGCGCTGAATCCATTTATTTCCAAACATAAAAGTTCAATTCATTGAACGACAAATCCGTAGCCTTGTAATGAATTACAAGGCGGGAAATACTCAAAGGGCTATTTTTTTCCATAAACAATTATCCCTCACTGAAGTTAATTATATTTATAGCAATCTTTTTTCTATTTCATATAATTTATTTATAACGAATTATCCGAACTTAAGTTAAATAGCATAAATTTTTGGTAACTTAACTCCATCAATATCCCCTTGTTCGAGTAACTGTTGATAAAAATCCTTTGCCCCTTCAGGTTCGATTTTTTGTAAAGCCAATAAAAGAGCATAACTATCATCAGTAAAACCAATAATATCTAAATCATAATAACTAGGTTCAAACTCCCCTAACTTGCGAATACCTTCCCCCAAAAGAATTACCGCACCGCGCCAGTTACCATTACTAAGGTGATAACAACCCACCGCAATTTGTAAAATACCCTGATAAAACTTTTTTTCTGTTTCTGGCGCTTCCATCCAAATTTCCTCAAGGGTGTCATGACAAGCATAAAACTGCCCCGTGTTTAATTGCTCAATTCCTTTTTTTAACTGTTGCGTCTCATCCATGGAAATTTTCCCTTAAAAAAACAGGGGTTGAACAAAAATTCAACCCTTAAAATCTAACTATTTAGGGTGCTTTACCCTTGATAACTGAACCTTAACTATTAGGCTTCAGCTTCTTGACGGGCGATCGCAGCTTGTTCGGGATGAATACCCAAACGGGTGAGATTTAAACGCCCACGGTTATCAAAACCACGGATTTTCACCACAATTTCATCACCCACAGCCACTTCATCTTCTACCTTACCTACTCGATGTTCAGCCAATTGGGAAATGTGAATCATACCCTCTTTACCGGGTAACACTTCCACAAAAGCACCAATATCAATCAGACGGGTTACTTTACCTAAATAAACATCCCCCTCATTTAACTTACGAGTCATGGTTTGGATGATACGCTTAGCTTGACTAGCTCTTTCTGCTTGTACCGCACAAATTGTAACGGTGCCATCATCGCTAATATCTATTTTAGAGCCAGTTTGCTCGGTAATACTTTTGATGGTTTTACCCCCAGGCCCAATGACTAAACCAATCATTTCAGGATCGATTTTCATGGTCATCAAACGAGGGGCAAAGGGAGATAATTCCTTGCGAGGTTCGTTGATGGGCTTAAGCATTTCTTCGAGGATGTGTAAACGGGCGGTTTTTGCCTGTCTGATGGCGTTGGCAATGGTTTCTAATTCCAAACCAGTGATTTTCATATCCATTTGCAGGGCGGTAATACCTTCATCTGTTCCTGCTACTTTAAAATCCATGTCCCCAAGAAAATCTTCAATTCCTTGAATGTCGGTTAAGATGCGCACCTCGTCACCCTCTTTGATTAAGCCCATGGCGGCTCCGCTAACGGGTTTGCTTAGGGGTACTCCTGCATCCATCAGAGCTAGAGTAGAGCCACACACAGACCCCATGGAGGTCGATCCGTTGGAAGATAACACCTCAGATACAACCCTGATGACGTAGGGAAATTCCTGCTTGGGAGGTAATACGGGAACGATCGCCCTTTCGGCTAAAGCACCATGGCCAATTTCCCGACGACCGGGCGATCGCAACGGCTTAGTTTCACCCACGGAATAGGGAGGAAAATTGTAGTGATGGAGATAGCGTTTTTCCACATCAGGATGGAGGTCATCTGCTAAATCTTGGGCATCTCCCGGAGTACCTAGGGTGGCAATGGATAACACTTGGGTTAAACCCCTTTGGAAAAGGGCGCTACCGTGAACCCGAGGAGGTAAAAGACGCACTCGAGAAGAAATAGGGCGTACTTGGTCTAGTTTACGACCATCTACCCTAACTCCATCCTCGATAATTTGCAGACGCATCAATTTTTTGGTTAACTGCTTAAAGAGATTGCCCACTAATTTAGGATTTTCGCTGGTGGCTACCTTGATGGGATCTTCTTCAGGTAAAGAGGCGATCGCCTCCTCCACTACACTAGCCTTAATGACATCTAAAGCATCATCTCGACCTTTTTTATCTAAATCAAAAGTAGAAAGAACTTTTTTAATTTCATCGGTACTTTTATCGGCGATGAGTTTTTCTAAATCAGCATTAGAATCAGTATCAGGCTTTGGCTCTACGATTAATTCAATACCCAATTCTTGGATTAAATCCTTCTGAGCCTGAATCAGTTCCAAAATTGCCTCATAACCAAAGTCAATGGCTTCGATAATATCTTGTTCAGGAAGTTGATTTGCCCCTGCTTCCACCATTACCACCCCATCGGGAGTACCAGCCACCACAAGATCTAAATCACCATTATCTATTTCCTCAAAGGTAGGATTGATGATAAATTCATCCTTGACTAAACCAACCCTCACCGCTGCCATGGGGCCGGCGAAGGGAATTTGTGCCACTAGGGTAGCGATAGATGCCCCTGTAACGGCTAAAACGTCTGGGGGTACATCCTCATCCATGGATAAAGTGGTAGCGACAATTTGTAAGTCATCCCTTAACCAAGAAGGAAACAGGGGGCGCATGGGGCGATCTATTAAACGACTGGTTAAAGTCGCTTTTTCTGGGGGTCTTCCTTCACGGCGCAAAAAACCTCCAGGAATACGTCCGGCAGCATATAATCTCTCCTCATAATCAACGGTTAAAGGTAAAAAATCTATGCCCTCTCTGCCCTGAGAACGAGTGGCGGTAACGAAAACGGATGTTTCTCCTGCTTCGATTAATACTGAGCCTCCTGCCTGAGGGGCTAACAATCCTACTTTTATTTTTATATCTCTTCCTTCAAAAAAAGATATTGACTTATCATATTCTTCCATTCAAGTTTGTCCTTATTCTTCATTTCTCTATCATTTACAGATCGTAGCACGGTAGATGTTAATTCATGGGGCAATTCCATAATTAGGGCTTGATGAAAAACTGTTTTAATTATCTTTTATCACCCCATTACTTGCCCTGTAATAGCATCAAAAAAGGTTATTTTATCTTCTTCTAGTTGAACCGAAATAATATCTTGGTTATCAATGGCATAGTTAATGGGTAGTTGGAAGGTAAGGGGGATATTACTATCTATAATAGTTCCTCTGATTAACATTTCTTTGCCCAATGGTTCGATAATCTCGATGGCAATTTTTAAATTGTGGGGATAATTACCTTGGTTGTTGATGGTAATATATTCGGGGCGAATACCAAGATCCAAATTTTTTTGGGATTGAATTAAAGGGTATTTTTGTAATAGGTTAGGGGTTATGGGTAAAAATTGTCTTTCACCAATCCATAATTTATCTTCACCGTAACTCACGGGGATAATGTTCATGGGGGGACTTCCTAAAAAGGTTGCTACCATGCGGTTAGCGGGATGGTTATAAATTTGGTGGGGAGTGCCGATTTGTTGTATTATTCCTTGGTCTAATACTACGATGCGATCGCCCAAAGTCATAGCTTCTACCTGATCATGGGTAACATAAATGGTGGTAATACCCACTTGATGATGAAGTTTTTTTAATTCCGTGCGAGTTTGTTCCCTTAATTTAGCATCAAGATTTGATAAGGGTTCATCTAATAAAAATACTTGGGGTTGACGAATGATTGCCCTCCCGAGGGCTACTCTTTGTTGTTGCCCCCCTGATAGTTGTTTGGGTTTACGTTGTAGAAGATGGTTGATATTAAGAATTTGAGAAACAAAGTTAACTTTTTCTTCAATTATCGATGGGTTAGTTTTGCGCATTTTTAACCCAAATCCTAAATTCTGAGCCACCGTTAAATGGGGATATAGGGCATAGTTTTGGAATACCATGGCCACGTCTCTTTGTCTTGCAGGTATTTGATTGACTAATTTATCATCAAAGTATAAATTTCCACCGCTTATGGTTTCTAAACCAGAAATACACCTTAAAATGGTGGATTTTCCGCAACCTGATGGCCCTACCAATACCCATAATTCACCGTCAGGAATTTCAAAACTGATATTTTCGACGATGGTAGTTTGGTTTATTTTACGGCTAATATTATCTAGTTTTACTTTTGCCATTTTTTTTAAAGAGACAGATTAGATGAATTTCAGAGTAATCCTTTATGACAGTTATAACAAGATAAAATCTTACTCATTTGATGACCATATCAAGGGTGAGGGTTGCTTAATCATAGTATTAACTATGATGAATTTAATGAACGATGAAGGTAAAATGGGAAGGTTATTTAACTAAGGGTAAAAATCCTATGGCAATTTTGGTGACAGGGGGGGCTGGTTACATTGGTTCTCATACGGTAAAGTTATTGAAAGATAAGGGTTATGATTTGATTGTTCTTGATAATCTGGTATATGGTCATCAAGATATAGTAGAAAAACTTGATGTTAATTTTATTTTAGGGGATTTGGGCGATCGCCCTTTACTCGATCAATTATTTAAAGACTACGACATTGAAGGGGTAATTCATTTTGCGGCCTATGCCTATGTGGAAGAATCCATGAAAAACCCTGCTAAATATTATCAAAATAATGTGGTTTCTACCCTCAATCTTTTAGAAGCCATGGAGTCGGCGGGGGTAAGAAAAATGGTATTTTCTTCTACTTGTGCTAGTTATGGTGTGCCTGAAATTATCCCTATTCCTGAAACCCATCCTCAAAACCCCATCAATACCTATGGTTATACTAAATTAGTCATCGAAAAAATGTTGGCAGATTTTCAACGGGCATATGGTTGGGAATATGTTGCTTTTCGTTATTTTAATGCGGCGGGGGCAGACCCTGATGGTATCATCGGAGAAGATCATCACCCGGAAACTCACCTAATTCCCCTTATTCTATACACCGCTTTAGGGCAAAGGGATAGTATCACTATTTTTGGTGATGATTATAACACCCCCGATGGTACTTGTATTCGAGATTATATCCATGTAAGTGATTTAGCCCAAGCCCATCTTTTAGGGTTAGATTATCTTTTGCAAGGGGGTAAGAGTGAAATTTTTAATCTTGGTAATGGTAATGGTTTTTCTGTGAAAGAAGTGATTGAGGCTAGTAAAAAAATTACCCAAATTGATTTTAATGTGGTTAAAGGCGATCGTAGAGCAGGAGATCCACCTATATTAGTAGGTAGTAGTGATAAAGCCCGTAATATCCTCCATTGGCAACCACAATACCCAGACATTGAAACCATCATTCAACACGCTTGGAAGTGGCATCAACTCCGACATGGAAACCATTAATATTAATATCTATTTCGCTTAATCATTAAAATGAGGTTTCAGGTAATAAAGACGTGCCATAGTACGTCTGTACTTAATTATTCATTGTCAATTGTTTACAAGGTGGGGCAACGGTGAAGATATAGTTTAATGATTATCACCCATACTCCTCATCACAAATGAAATTGGCGTTGCTGATTTTAGGTATGATTGGTCATGGAGATGGGCAATGGGGAATAGGCAATGGGCAATGGTAATAATAAATATTTTGAATACTAAGTTATATGAAACACTTAAATGTTTGCGACAAATAAAGCCTCTAAAATGACATCCCAGCCGAGTTATATTTATAGCAATTTTTTTAGATTTCATATAACATAGGCAACGCCCGATAAATTACACGGTGGGTGATGGTCTGTTTGTTTTATAATAATGTCAGCCGTGACACACGGTAAGTAATTTTATCTAGTATCTAAAAATTTAGTGATGGAAAATCTGTTAAGTATTGAAAACATTGACCTAGAAACAATTATCACGGCGGCTTTATATCTTAGTTTAAGTGGCTTATACCTATTAATTCTTCCTGGGGGGGTTTATTTTTATCTTAATAAACGCTGGTATGTGGCAAGTTCTTTTGAACGGGGATTTATGTATTTTTTAGTATTCTTTTCATTTCCTGGGATGTTGTTATTGAGTCCATTTCTTAATTTTCGCCCCCGTCGTCGAGAGTTAACTTAAAATTTTTAATTGTTATGAGAAGAATTGACGCTATTCTAATCGCCCTCGGTGTTTTTCTGGCTGGGGGTGTAATTTATTTTGTATTTCAAGTTTTGGGTTTAGATGCGGCGGATGCTGGTATCTGGAGTCAGGTGGTGTTGGTGTTGGGTTTAATTGGTTGGGTTTCTACTTATCTAATTCGGGTGTTTACCAATGATATGACCTATCATAAGCAGGTGAAGGATTATGATGATGCTTTTTTTGCTAAACAGTTGGAAGAAATGTCCCCCGAGGAAATTGAGAAGTTAATGGGAGATAAGCAATAAATCTCTAAAGGCAACTCAGGTTAATGTATGATTTTAATGCTAAGAAAATTTTTATATTAATAGTTTAAATGAGTTCAGTTTCTCAATGTTTTGCTAACCTCAAGGAACGGGGTGAATGTGCTTTAATTCCTTTTATTACGGCGGGTGATCCTGATTTGGCTACCACGGAAAGGGCGATCGCCCTTTTAGCTGAAAATGGGGCGGATATGATTGAATTAGGAGTGCCTTATTCTGATCCTTTGGCCGATGGCCCTGTGATTCAAGCGGCGGCTACCCGTGCTTTGCAAAAGGGAGTAAATCTTGATCAGGTGTTAGATTTGGTTAAAAGGGTGGTAAATAAGGTATCTACGCCCATCATTTTATTTACTTACTATAATCCTATTTTTCATCGTGGGGCGCAAAATTTTCTCTCCCAGATTGCCGAAGCAGGGGTTAAGGGTTTGGTAGTGCCTGATTTACCCTTAGAAGAAGCAGAAAATTTCTTGCAGTTAGCAGAGGATAATAATATTGAGGTAACTTTGTTGGTAGCACCCACAAGCCCCATGGAGAGGATAAAGGCGATCGCCCTTAAGTCTCAAGGGTTTATCTATCTTGTCAGTGTGACGGGGGTTACGGGCATGAGAAACGAAATTCAAACTAGGGTAAAAGATTTGATTGCCCAGTTAAATAGTGCCACGGATAAACCTGTAGGGGTTGGTTTTGGCATTTCTGAGCCTTCCCAGGCAACCCAAATTAAGGAATGGGGGGCCGATGGAGTCATAGTCGGTAGTGCCTTTGTGAAGCGGTTAGCTAACCAAGAGCCTGAAGCGGGTTTAAAGGCGATCGCTGATTTTTGTGCGGAATTAAAACAAGCTATAAAATAACCCCGTAGGGTGGGCATAGCCCACCATTAACCTAGGATTATTTAACCCAAAACTACATTAGAAAATTGATACTCCGTAGTAACAGGCTCACCATTCTCCTCCGTGGTGATAGTGCGATTAGTTAAAACATAATAACCATCAACATTTTCAAAGGTATCATTAAACACTGTTTTAGGCCCTCTAGGTTGTAGAGTTTCCGCATCTAAATAAACAGAATCATAACCCGTAGAAAGATAACCTTGATCAGTATTTAACAAGCCAAAAGTATTGATGGCAACAATACCCTTACCCATACGACGATAAACAAAACAAACATTGTTATCCTTCACTTTATAGCGGTTGCCCTCAGACGCACCACCTACCAAAATTTCCACCGTGCCATTTTCGTCCTTGTCACCAAAGCTAAAAGTATTATCACCATGGCTTTTTTCAAAACTATGGTTAACACGGTGAATAGTAATTTCCCACAACTGTTGTTCCATGGCTTTTTTTACCGGGCCATCTTCAATACCAGAAATTTCAAACTTTAAGTCCGCTCCAATTTTTGCCTGAGCGGTGAAAGTTCCCTCTTTAGATTTTAAAGTAATATCACAGCTATAACCAGGGAAGTCACTATCCCAAGTGTAGCGGTTTTCATAGGCAGAACGAAAAAGATTTTCTGCGGTTAATGTCTGAGTCATTTTTACTCCTAAATGTGCTTTAAATTACAGCTTTTCTTTATTGTACTATAGCCATGTTATTGAGATTATTTTTTATTAAGACCAATTCCTTCGGTATAGGTTAGTAAATTAAATTGGACAAGGAATTTAAAACCCTTGCCGTAAAAAAAATTCTGGCATTACTGATTTTGAGTATTAAACATTATTGAATCATAGTAAATGTATAGTATTAAAACTATTATTACTATTGCCCATTATCTATTGCCAAACTAAAAATCATACCTTCATTCACCAACGCCAAAATTCTTAATAGTAGTTCCCGACTTTACGATGATGAACAGCGGTTAAAGCATCGGACTTAGAAACCCTGCCCGTGGTAACCTTACTATAAACAATCCAATGATCTCCACAATCCATGCGACTAACTACCTCACATTCAAGATAAGCAAGGGCATCTACTAAAATCGGTGATTGATTAGTAGCTACGGTGGTTTTCACCCCTTCAAAACGATCTGCACCGGGGGGAAATCTTTTAAGAAAATGTTTCATTAAGTTTTGATATTTTCCTTCCTCAAGGATGTTCAAAACAAAAGTATCCTCTACCTGCAATAAAGATTCGATCGCCCTGTCTTTTGCCACCGCTACGGTAAATCCGGGGGGTTCAAAACTAGCTTGACTCACCCATGATGCTAACATCGCCCCCTTGGTTTCCTGTCCTTTTTGGGCAGTGATAATATATAAACCCCCGCTTAAACGTCCCATAGCCTTGTCTAAATCAACGTCTAAGGCTTTCCTTTTACTAATTTTGGCTTTTTTGGTCAAAACCTGTCCCAAGTCAACTCCTGATTCTTCACAGGTTTGATAGGTAGTTTCGTGGGGAGTTTCTTTGATGCGGATGGGGACGAATATTTGATTTAAACCAAGATCTGATAACTTAGAAGAAAAGGTGTCAATGGGTTCATCATCACCGCCGTAGGATTCATATAAACCAAAAATTTGTTTACTGTTAACCGTGGCAAGGATTGCTCCTACCTTATTGGCAATATCGCCATTATCACTCAAGGGGGGCATCCCAAGGACAATTCCCGCACTGCGACTCACTATTTCTGGTATTTCGTGGATGTCGGTGCCGTTAATGTCGATCATTTCCACCGTAACCCCTGTTTTGGTGATACCCTTAGCAATGGACTGGGAAAGGCGATCGCTATAACCGTAATCAGAGATATAGAAAACGGCGACGGTTTTTTCTCCCTTACTTTGTTCGCTACTCCAACGGTGATAACGATCTAATAATTCTTGAACATTATGTTTTAGGATAGGCCCATGACCATTGGCTACTACTTTAACATTCCCTAACGCAGACATCCTTTTCATGGCAGAAAGTACAGATCGAGCATTAGGCCCCATTAAACATTCATAATAAAAACGGTAGTCTGGGGAAATAGCATCTAAATCTTGGTCATATATATCTGCACTGCAATAGTGTAAACCAAAGGCATCACAGGTGAAAAGAGTATTAGTACCATGGTCATAACTAAAAATAGTATCTGGCCAATGGAGGTTGGGGGCGTTGACAAATTCAAAGATATGGCCATTACCGATGTCTAATTGGTCACCGTTTTTGACGATTTGCCTTTTAAAATCTTGATGAACAAAACCTTCTAAAAATTGGATGGCTACCTTAGAAGCTACCACAGTAATATGGGGGGCAATATCCAATAAATCTTTAACTAAACCGCTATGGTCAGGCTCGGTATGAGAGATAATTAAGTAGTCTATATCTTGGGGATTAATGACTTTTTTTAGTTCGTCAAAATAAAGACTTTTAAATTTAGCGTGGGAAGTGTCAATTAAGGCATTTTTTTCCCCTTTTACCACGTAGGAATTATAGGTAGTTCCATTTTGTAAACCAAATTCGATGTCGAAGCGATCTCGATCCCAATCAAGACAACGAATAGTAGTGGTATCAGGGGCGATGTTTTCCACCTGAGTTGTGAGACGTTTTGCTGTTTTTATGGGAGTTGTAACCATTGAGAGATTCCCCCTTTATAAATTTTTTATATTATGGTTTCTCCCATTATAGTCACCCATGGGATTTAGTTCTAAGGGGGGCTATTTTTGGATCTTTAATGGTATTGATTTAATCTTTTCAACTCAACGAAGGTCTTTAAAGGTTATAATAAGAAGTTGGTTATTTTTACCGTTAAATCTGCTATGCTTCCTATTGTTGCCGTAATCGGGCGCCCTAATGTGGGTAAGTCTGCCCTTGTTAATCGTTTATCGGGGGAACAAGATGCGATCGTTTTTGATGAACCTGGTATTACAAGAGATCGTACCTATCGCCCTGGTTTCTGGCAAGATAGAGAATTTCAAATCGTAGATACGGGGGGTTTAGTATTTGATGATGATACAGAATTTTTGCCTTACATCAGAGAACAAGCCCAAGCGGCCCTGAGTGAAGCGGTGGTAGCTCTTTTTGTGGTGGATGGTAAGTTAGGATTAACCGCTGGGGATGAAGAAATCGCTTCATGGTTAAGAACCCAAAATGTTCCCATTGTTTTGGTGGTGAATAAGTGTGAGTCAGAAAATCAAGGATTAGCCCAAGCGGCAGAATTTTGGAATTTGGGCTTAGGTGAGCCTTTCCCCATTTCGGCTATCCATGGTAATGGTACGGGGGAAATGTTGGATGAGTTAATTAAGCATATTCCTTCTGTGGATGAAATTGAGCAAGAAGAAGAAATTAGGGTAGCGATTATTGGTCGTCCTAATGTGGGTAAGTCTAGTCTTTTGAATGCTCTGACCGGGGAAAGTAGAGCCATTGTCAGCCCTGTGTCTGGTACTACCCGGGATGCGATCGATATGATTGTTCGTCGAGGGGACAAAACCTATCGTCTTATCGATACTGCGGGAATTAGACGTAAGAAAAATGTTGATTATGGAGCGGAGTTTTTTGGCATTAACCGAGCTTTTAAGGCCATTAGACGGGCGGACGTAGTTTTGTTTGTCATTGATATTTTAGATGGTGTCACTGAGCAAGACTTAAAACTAGCAGGGAGAATTATTGAAGAAGGAAGGGCTGCGGTAATTGTCGCTAATAAATGGGATGCGGTGGAAAAAGATTCCCATACTATTTATGAATATCAAAAAATGTTAGACGATCGCCTTTTCTTCATGGAATGGGCGGAAAGAGTTTTTGTTTCAGCGATGACGGGCAAAAGGGTAGATAATATCCTTGACTTAGTAGATAGAGCAGCGGAAGGACATCGTAAACGGGTTAGCACCTCGGTTATTAATGAAGTCATTGAGGAAGCTGTTAAATGGCACTCCCCCCCCACTAGCCGACAAGGAAAACAAGGGAGAATTTATTATGGTACTCAGGTAACGGTTAAACCCCCTAGTATTGCTTTATTTGTGAATGATCCTAAACGTTTAGATGAGGGTTATCGTCGTTATATGGAAAAACAATTCCGTCAACAATTGGGCTTTAAGGGAACTCCCCTCAGACTGTTTTGGCGTGGTAAACGTTTACGAGAGGGAGAGAATATGGGCGTAAACAGAGCTACCAAAGTTTAATTAACCTCAATCAATATTAAGTTCTAATAGGTTTTAATACTAAATCCTGCTCCAATAATATACTAATTAGGGCGGGGAACAGGGAACGGGGAATATTTTTTTACTAATGATTATAAACATTAAGTTTTAAGGATCATTTTAAGCCCAATTTTAAATTATATGAAATACTTAAATGTTTGCAACAAATAAAGCCTCTAAAATGACATACCAGTCGAGTTATATTTATAGCAATTTTTTTTAGATTTCATATTAATAAATAGAGATACAATCTCTCAAGGATTTAGTGTAACAATAAAATTCCCCCAAAATAGGGGGATTTAGGGGGCAACAACTAAATACCTCAAACCGTTGATTTTAGCTAAACTGTTCAGAAATTTCGAGGTTAAAGAGAGTTTGTAGGGTATGTAAAGCCTTGCGTCTTGCTTCTATATCCTGTTGCGCTCTCAATTGTACCATGGGATCATGGAGAATTTTATTAACAATACCTCTGGTAAGGGCTTCGATAACCTCTTGATGTTTTTCCCCAAACTCACTACCCAAACGAGAAAGGGCTTTTTCTAATTCTTGCTCTCTGATACCTTCAATTTTCGTACGTAAACAACTGATAGTGGGTACTGTTTCCAAGGATTGCCACCATAGCTCAAAGGATTCGATTTCTTCTTCTAATAGGGCTTCGGCTTCTCGTGCCATTTCTCGGCGAGAGGCATGGTTTTGGGCTACTACGGCTTTTAAATCATCTACATTGTAGGACTTAATAAAATCTAATTCTTCCACATCCCCAGACACGTTGAGAGGTACGGAAATATCTACTAACATCAAAGAATCGGTAATATTGAGGGGTGATAAATTCTCTTTCGTTAATATGGGTTGGGTTGCCCCTGTGCTGGTAAATACTAAATCAGAAGTTTCTACCACGGCCATCATCTCATCAAGGTTGTGAATGGCTAAATTTACTTGGGGAAATTTTTTGGCCAATTCTTTAGCTCGACTGGCAGAGCGATTTACGATACTAATGGCGCTTACTCCTTTAGAGGCAAGGTGTTGCACTAAGAGGCGAGACATTTTACCTGCACCGATAATGGCTATTTTTAGATCTGAAAGGTTATCTACTTTAGTATCTACTAATTCGACGGCGGCGGAACTGATGGACACTGCACCTGTGCCGATGTTGGTTTCTGTACGCACCCTTTTACCAGCGCTAATGGCTTGTTTAAAGAGTCTATCGAGTAGTCTGCCCATGCCTTTATATTTGTTGGCTAGTTTGTGAGTGGTTTTGACTTGGGCGAGGATTTGTCCTTCTCCTAAGACTAAACTTTCTAACCCTGCAGACACGCGCATAAGGTGACGGATGGCGTCTTGGTGTAACAAAATGAATAGATGGCGGCGTAATTGGGGCAGGGAAATATGTCCTATTTCGGCGAGGAATTGAGTAATTTCTTTTACTCCTTGTTCTGTTTCTAATACCGTTGCATAGATTTCCATACGGTTACAGGTGCTAATTATGGCTACTTCTTCGATGTGAGGGTAACTTAGCAGGTGTTGTATGGATTCCTCAATTTTTGCTTCTGGAATACTCAGTTTTTCTCTTACCTCTACGGCGGCTGTCTTGTGGGAAAGACCAACTACTACAATATTCATCTTTTGTTTATTAAAATTTGAGAACGGATTAGTATATAAATGCTTTTAAACACTATTGATCATTACTGATGATGCCGATTTTGGCAATTTATTCTTTACTTTTTGCAATAAAACTTTATTTTTGCAAATGAGTTAGTTATCTTACCAGATTGGGTTAGGGTTGATTTTTTGTGTCTTTTGTATCGTTTAATTATAGGGCGTTGCTGATTTTAGGTATGATTTCTCGTTGAGGAAGGGAACAGGGCATCTCGACTTCGCTCATCAACCATGGGGAATAGGGAATGGTTCTAATATTTAGAAGTCTTAGTTTTTTGTATAATTCAACTATATTTTATATCATCACTAAGTGATGCCAATCATAATTATAGTTGATAACGACATTGTCCCTCTCCCACTTGTGCTAGTTGAAGAATGTTATTTTCTAGGGTTTGATATTGTTCGGGGGTTAAGTTGGTTTTGAGGTTTTCTAGGTTGGTTTCTAAGGGCTGATTGTTGGCTAGGTTGGCGATGGGTTGAAATCCCAGGGCTGTAAGATTTATCGCGTCGTTGTTATCTTTCCTAGCGTCACCGAAGATATGGTTTAGATTAAATGTCATTTCTATTTCGGCGGTTTCTCCTGGGTTGAGGATACCTTTGGTTTCGTCGCCGACAAAGTCACCGCAGGTGTAGTTAATGTCCATGGGTAATTGGAGGGTGAAGGGAATTTGTTGATTATCTTTTTGGGCTATGCCTTCAAGGCTTAAGCTAGGGGGAGATTCGGGATTGTTGTACATTTGCCACGATAGGGCGTTATAGTCTCCGGGGGGGGCTTCTACTTCGGTTACTAATACGGCGGGGTTGTCCATTGTGCCTAACATTAGGTCGATGGTGGTGGGGGAGATGATGAGGTTAACTGATTCTTGGGCTTGTAGGGGGTTTTCTGTGGAGGCGTTGTAGGGCGGGTTGGTTTGATGGGCGATGACGTTATTGATAGTGATATAGACATGATTTAGGTTGATATTCCAACCGTCTTTGGTTTGAATTTCTTGAAAAATATAGTTTTGTCCGTTGGCGGTTAGTTGTAGGAAGCCTACTTCTGGGGTTGGGGGGTTGTTTTCTGGGGTGTTGGTTTGAGGGGGGTTACATCCTGTTATGGTAAGGGCGATCGCACTTAGAACAAATATTTTAGGGATAGATGGGAAGGAGGTTTTAATCATTGGGGTAAATATAACAGTGGTTTTTTATTAATTATCGGGGAAGGGCGGATCAATTTTCAATGTTGAGAATGGAAAAAAGTGAAAAGATTTGCTTTTCCTTCATCGGTTAAAATTATGATGTAAAAAAGAATTGATCATGGAGTAGTAAAGTTTGGATATTGATGATTTAATTGAGATTGGCACTATTGTAGGGGCTTCGGGATTAAAGGGAGAAGTGAGGGTAAATATTACGACGGATTTTCCTGAAAGATTTGAAAAAAAGGGGCAAAGATGGTTAACTATTAACGAAAATTCATCTCCTCAAGCAGTGGAATTTGTGGGAGCGAGAAAAGTTCCAGGTAAAAATATTTATGTGGTGAAGTTAGATCATGTTAACGATCGCACCCAGGCCGAAAACCTAAAAGGTGCTATATTATCTGTACATAAAGGCGATCGACCCCATTTAGAGGAAGACGAATATCATGTGGCGGATTTAATAGGTTTAGAAGTTTATAACCAACAAGATGGGGAAAATATCGGTGTTGTAGTTGATGTGTTTAGTGCTGCCCATGACATCCTAGAAGTAAAACTCCACAAACAACCTACCATAGAAACCACACCTCCCGTTAATATTGAAAAAATTAGTCGCATTTCTCGACGCAAAAAAGTAAAACCGAAAAAAACCAAAGAATTAACAGTTTTAATACCCTTCGTTGCCCAAATAGTTCCAATGGTGGACATTAAAAACAAGAAACTAGAAATCAATCCCCCCCTAGGTTTATTGGATAATTGACAATTCACAATGGACAATGGACAATAAAAGTTAATTTCCCCATCTACCCACCACCATGACAATGTTTAAAGCCTTTTTGTTTGCTGAAACTATCACAGAATTTGACATCGATTCATTGGCCAACAATAACTCAGACGTTGCGGGATTAGTAGATGCTTTAATCATTTTGTTACTCATTGCCACCGTTGTTGCCTTAGTCAGCAGAAAATTAAAAATTCCCTATGTGGTGGGCTTAGTCTTAGCAGGGTTAATTGTTACCCAAGGGGCATTACCAGATTTTATCGGTTTAAATCCTGATGTGATTCTTAATCTATTTTTGCCGATTCTCATTTTTGAGGCCGCCATTAACACTGATATTAGTCGTCTTAAAAGTACCATCAAACCCATTGCTTTATTGGCCTTACCCGGAGTGTTAATTGGTTCTACCATTACGGCTACTTTTTATCAATTTTCCATGGGTTTACCTTGGATTACGGTGGCGGCCATGGCGGTAATTTTAACCATTACGGATACTGTGTCTGTGATTGTGGCTTTTCGTACGGTATCTGTGCCATCTCGACTCGCTACCATTGTGGAGGGGGAAAGTTTGTTTAATGATGCTGTCGCCCTTGTATTATTAAATGTTCTTGCAGGAATACATCTTCAAGGTTCTTTTTCTCTCGGAGATGGTATCATTCAAATTTTAATCGCTTTTTTAGGGGGGGGTTTATTAGGTTTAGGGTTAGGTTATTTATGTGTGGGTTTATTCCAACAGTTAGATGATGCCCTCAGTAGTATTTTATTGACGGTGGCTGTTTCCCTACTAACCTTCCAAATAGGGCAGTTATTGCAGGTTTCAAGTGCGATCGCAGTTGTGATCGCAGGATTAGTTATTGGTAATTCAGGATTTAAAAAAATCTCTGCCACCACAGAATTAACATTGCTCAATTTTTGGGAATATGCAGGATTTGGGGTAAATACCTTTATTTTTCTCTTAGTAGGTATTGTCATCGAACCTAAAACCCTCATCGCCACGTTTCCCCTTGCCCTCCTTGCCATCATCGGTTATCAAATAGGTAGAGTATTATCCATTTATCCTCTTTTATACTTACTCAAAAAATTAGATCGCCCCATTCCCCTCAAGTGGCAACACGTACTTATTTTAGGCAATGTTAAAGGTTCATTATCCATGGCCCTGGCCATTGGTTTACCCCTTACCTTACCAGAAAGAACCCAAGTAATAGCCATTGTGTTTAGCACAGTATTAATATCTTTAGTGGGGCAGGGTTTAAGTTTACCTTGGTTGGTAAAAAAACTACAGCTTTCCCAACCTTCTCCCCTCAAGCAAGAAATAGAACATTTACAATTAACCCTAATTGCTTCTAAGGCAGCTCAAAAGGAATTAGATATTCTCTTTCAGTCAGGGAGTTTATCTCGCTCTTTATATGAAGAAATTTTCGCTAGTTATCAGGCAAAAATAGCCCAAGGGGAAAAAAAGTTAAGGGATATTTATAATCAACGCAGTACCACTATTACTGAAGATAAATATATTAATAGTTTAAAGAGGAGATTATATTTAGCCGAACAAGGTGCGGTAAGGGATGGGGTGCGTAAGGGAATTTTAGGGGAGGATTTAGCCCAAGACTATCTTTCTACTTTGAATGAACAGTTATTATCTCTTAAGGATGATGATTAGGGTGAGAAACAGAAAATAGACAAAAGACGATAATTGTTTATGATCAAGTGTTATTCGGTGGGCAAATATACAATCTATTTATAACAACTTATCCCAATTTTTGAGCATGGTTGTCAAGGGCAAAGTTGATAATAAACTGGGTAAATTCTACATCAGAAATGGGCATACTTAACCATCTTCCTTGAATAATATCGCAGTTAAATTTTTCTAGGAGTCTTAGTTGGGCTTCTGTTTCTACCCCTTCTGCCACTACTTGCATATTGTAGCCTTTTCCAAGGGTAATAACTGCATCAATTAAGGCTCTATCTTGTTGATTAACGGTTAAATCTCGGATAAAAGATTGGTCAATTTTTATGGTGTGGAAGGGGAATTTTTTGAGATAACTTAAGGATGAATAACCTGTGCCAAAATCATCGAGGGAAAATTTAACCCCTAATTCTGATAATTCGTTGATGATGAGGGCGGTTTTTCCTCTATCTTGCATTAAAATGCTTTCGGTTACTTCTAATTCAAGATATTTTGGTTCTAGGTTAACGCTTTCTAAGATGTTTTTAACTATTTCCACAAAGTTTTCTTGGCGAAATTGTTTGACGGAGATATTAACGGCGATGGTTTTTAAGCCGTATCCTGATTCTATCCATTTTTTTGCTTGAATACAGGCGGTTTTTAATACCCATTCCCCAATGGAAATAATTAATCCTGTTTCTTCGGCCAGGGGGATAAATTTTCCTGGAGAGATTACCCCAAGGGTAGGATGTTTCCATCTTACAAGGGCTTCGGCACTCTCTATTTTATTGGTGTCCAGGTTTAATTGGGGTTGATAATTTAAGTATAGTTGATTATGGGCGATCGCATCATAAAGACTGGTTTCCAACTCAAAGAGTAACATTTGTTCCTCGCTTAATTGAGTCGTATAATATTGGGAATTATTTTTACCCATTTGTTTCGCCCGAGATAAAGCAATATCAGCGTTTTTAATTAATTGCTCTTGGGTATTTCCATCCCGAGGATAAATAGCTACCCCCACACTACAGGTAACATAGATGGTGTAATTATCAATTAAAAATGGGTTTTTGAGACTATCCATAATTACTTGGGTAGTATCATCAATGGTGTTGGTATGATTCTGATCATTACCCAAAGGTACACCCAAAATAAATTCATCTCCCCCCCAGCGGGAGAAAATACAGTCGGTGGAAAGACAAGAAAGAATACGATAGGAAAAACTTTCTAATAATTTATCTCCTGTGGAATGGTTTAAAGTATCGTTGATATTCTTAAATCTATCTATATCAATGAATAATATCGCCAAATGTTCATTTTTTTCCTCCACTTCCCGAAGACGATTATTAAGTTGACGGTGAAAATAATCACGATTACCAATACCCGTCAAAGAATCGTGGAAGGCTTGATATTGTAACTTTTCCTCCGAAATTTTCCGTTCTGTAATATCAAAAATATAACTTCTAATTACGTTATATTTAGATAGATAATGGATGTATTGTTCAAAGTGGCGATCGTGGGCGTGAACCTCCCTTTGTTCTAACTGACTATTAGTCCTATCCTTGGGAATTTCAACATCCACCATCAAAGGATGATTAGAGTTATTTTGATTATCATCAGATAGATCAGGAAAAGATAACCTTGCCGAAGGATTCATATAAGTAATCTTGCCCTGAAAATCGATCTCAATAATCGGATGGGGAGATAACTCAGGAAAAGAAGCCAATCTTTTAATCTCATCACTCTGTAAATTACCCGATAAATTTTGTTCAGAAAGAATTAAGGTGTTTTGTAACTCCTCCCTGGCCGTATTGGTGCGATTTCTCTCCACTCGCCAATTATCATTAGGCCCAGTATTACGGTTAACTTCTTCTTGGGATTCTAAATAATATACCCCTTTAATTTCTTCCCCCCCAAACAAAATCTGATCCCCATGTTGGAGACGACGACGAATTATTTTTTTTCCATTAACTAAAATACCATTCTGGCTTCTATGACCTTTAAAATCTCCATCAATGAGAGTATAAGCATATTCATTATTTCCTAAATCATCCCGAATTAGAGTGCCATGGTGACGAGATACAGGGGAAGAGTTTAATTTTATATCGCTGCTAGAATGTCTCCCCACAGAATAGACCTCTGATTCAAGGGTAAAGACTCTTTGAATACCAAGTTCTTCTACCACCAGAATATGATTTAATTTGGTCTTCTTATTATTCATGTAATGGGGAATATGATTAGTATATAAATTTATGATAAGGTCAAACTGTTATTTGGATTGGCCAGAAAATTGGTAGTATCACCCATTTTTAACGGTTCTGTCAACAAGTTACCTTGTATTTCTTCACATCCTAGCTCTAACAAGAGATCTAATTGTTTTTTTGACTCAATTCCTTCCGCTACAACGGCAATGTTAAAGTTTTTCCCTACACCAATTATAGCTGATACTATTGCTAAATCTTGAGAGTTATTTTCTAAGTTTTGCACAATATCTTGATCTATTTTGATGGTATCAATCTGAAATTGTTTGAGATAACCTAAGGCAGACATTCCTTTACCGAAGTCATCTAAACATATTTTGATGCCCATTTCCTTTAATTGTAAGAGTGTTTTTTGTGCTAATTCTAAGTCTTGGGCAATGGTTTCTTCTGTTATTTCTAGTTCTAAAAATTCTGAGGGTAAATCAGTTTTTTCTAAAACATTGGCGATAACATTGGTGAAGTTAGGTTGTTGAAATTGATAGTTAGAAATATTGATGCTAATAGGTTTTTGAATAACGTTATTTTTTAACCAGATTCGATGTTGAAAACAAGCAGTTTCTAACACCCATTCCCCAATATCCATAATTAATCCTGTTTCTTCGGCTAGGGGTAAAAATTGCTTGGGATACATACAACCTAACTCGGGATGATTCCAACGCAAAAAGGCTTCTACTCCTGTTATTTCCCGACTTTCTACCTTGATTCTTGGTTGATAGTGAAGGCATAACTCTTTTTTTTCCAAGGCTGAGCTTAAAAGTTTTTCTAGCTTTAATAGCCTTTCTATTTCTTCTTGGATTTGGGGTTGTATAAATTTATAGGTATTGCTCCCAGATTCTTGGCTTTTTTTGAGGGCATTTTGAGCGTTGGTTAAGATTACTTCTCTGGTGTTGTTTTCATCGTCATAAACCGCAATACCCATGCTAGTTTTCACATGAATTTTTTGATGTTCAAGGAAAAAGGGAGGTTTGAGGGTTTCTAAGACTCTATGGCATACTTTGCCAATGTCTCGTACGCTTCTGACTTGGGGCAATAAACAGACAAATTGATTTCCTTGCCATCTGGCTACGGTATCACCGCTACGCAAAGATGATCTTAATCTTTTAGAAAACCCTTCTAATAGGGTTGATTGAGTTTTTTTACTTATATTTTCCGTTAAGTTTTTTTGTAGCTCTAATTCAACGAAAATGACACATAACAGTTGTTCTAGGCGATAACTATTGGCGATCGCAGTGTTTAACTGTTCCAAAAATAACTGCCGATTAGGTAAATTAGTTTCTAAATCAAATAAACCCTCTTCTTGAATTATAGTCTGATGTTCAACATTTTCAGAAACAGGATGTACGGTAAAAGAGATTATTTTTTGATCGCCATAACTAATCACCGAATAGCTAGACTCCAAATCCAAAGAAAAACCATTTTTGCGACGATAACCTAACACCTCTACCCCCGAATTAGGATGACTCAACCATCCAGCAACTTTTTGTTCTAACTCCCCCACACTAAAAGATAATAAATTATTCAAACTCAAACTATGTAAATCATCAAGACGATAACCCAAAAGATTAGCCAAAGCACTATTAGCTTCTAGCACCTTCTTTGTACTGGCATCCACCAAAAAAATTCCCTCTCGAATTTGATTTAAAACAGTTTTATATCTTTGTTCACTTTCATTGACTTGGGTGGCGGTAATCTTCCTACCCGTAAAATCAAAAATATAAGATCGAACCAATTTTTGCTCAGATAAGTAGTGAATATACTGTTCAAAAACTTGATTTTTAATTTTTACCTCCCGAACAAAAAGATTGGTACTACCGCTATTTTTCTTAATACCCTTAACCAACCCTTCTAAAACAGGATGATCATAATTGGTTTCATTTAATCTCAAACCGGGAAACTTAGTCACGGCGGCAGGATTAAGATAGGTAATTCTCCCCGACCAATCAACCTCTACAATAGGATTAGGACTCCATTCAGGAAAAGAAGCCAATTTACTCAACTCCTCGGACTGTGCCTCAGAAACTTGAGCCGATTCGGAAATACTCTCATCAAAAGATTCTACCGTTGGTTCAGAAATAAACAGTGTTTCCGAACTACTGATTAATGTGGGGGCATCTTCTCGCTCATCACCTGTGCCATAGTTTTTACCTTCTTCATTTCCTTTCCCTTGAGTTGATGATACCCTTGTGGGAGGTGCAAAGTCTTCTTCTCGTAAAAGCTCTAGCTCATCTACATTCGACAGGATATGATATTCCCCTTCAACATCCATGCCCAAGGTTATTAAATCGCCATGTTTTAATTCTTGTACCAAACATCTTTTATCATTAATGAATATACCGTTAGTGCTACGATTACCCATTAAATCCCCGTCCAATAACCAATAAGAAAAAGTTTTATTTTGAGCGTCTTCTCTCCTCAAAATAGTTCCATGAACACGGGATACTTTTTTTGATCTAATAGGAATATTATTACGCGGATCTCTGCCCAAAGTGTATCTTTGATCTTCCAACACAATTGTATTACGAGAAGTTTTATCTTTAATTACCAAGACATGAATTAAACTTCTTAATTTATTATTAAAGACGGTGGCAGTGTAATCACTATTCATAGTTAATAAAAGAGTTGTTATATAAAATCATAAAAGACTATTATTTACCCGTTACTAAAAGTATAAAACTAATCTTAAGATTTTAAACTAATCTCAATAAATATTATTGTATTAATAATTTCATAAATTTATTTTCATACGTTTATCTAGGGAGGTGAAAATCACCTTTTTCTAAAAATGTTGTGGCTTCTTGGGAAGTTAAAGGACTACTGAAGAAATTACCCTGAATCTGGGTACAATCCAAACCCTTTAATAGCTCTAACTGAGTATTTTTTTCTACCCCGACGGCAACGACTCTTTGATTGTAACCTTGACTAAAGGACACGATCGCCCTTACAAAAGCCTTAAGACCATGATTAGACTCTAACTTCGCAATCACCGAAGGGCTAATTTTTACCGTATCAAAGGGAAACTGTTGTAAATGTCCCAAAGAAGAACCACCCACCCCAAAATTATCCAGGCATAAACGCACCTTCAAATCAGAAAGTTGCTTCAAACTACTAGCGGCCAAAGTGGGATTTTGTAACAACGCATTTTCCATGATTTCCAACTCCAACAATTGAGGAGGTAAACCAGTTTCGCGCAAAATCGTCGCTACCAAATCCACAAAACTATCTTGATTAAACTGACGACTAGAAATATTAACCGTCACAGGAGATGTGGATAAACCCTGATTAGACCATTGTTTCATCTGAGCCGCCGCCGTTTGCAAAATCCAAACCCCCAAAGGCAACATAAAATCAGTCTCCTCGGCCAATCTTAAAAAATGTTTCGGGGTAATTTTCCCCAACTCAGGATGATTCCAACGCAGTAGAGTTTCCATCCCCATCAAACTATGATCGGCAAGATTCAATTGGGGTTGATAACAAAGATAAAACTGCTTTTCCTGAATAGCACTACCAATCAGATTTTCCAACCTCAGCAAACTAGCGGTTTTGGGGCTAATTCTAAAACCACTCCAACTCACCACATTAGATTCATCATAATTCCCTTGATCTGTAGAAATTAAGGCACTTTGTAAAAGATGTTCCGCCGTTTCTCCATCGAGAGGATAAACCACCATACTAATATTTAAATCTAAATCAGTATTGCCCTTTTGTTGTTGAATATACTGCTCAAAAACCATGGAAATTCTCTTGGCAATTTTGGCAGGATCTCGAGGTCCTCGAATACGGGAAAATAAAGCTATAAATTTATTCTCATCCCATCTAGCTGCTAAATCAAAACTACGCAAACAAGACTCAAAAGTTTGGGCAAAATTTTGCAAAAACTTATTAGTTTCTTCCTCCCCTCTCACCCTTTTAAAACTATCTAATCCTTTAATTTCTAGAGTAATTAAACCAAGAAAATGTTGATAGCTTTTAGCCGAAGAGAGGGCAATATCTAATTGTTTTTCTAATAATCTTTTGTTAGCTAAATTAGTTAAACTATCATAAAAATTATGATAATTAGAATTATGAATTCCTTGATTTACCTCAGGAACATTTTTAACAACAATGGAAAAAATATCTTTATTTTGATAGCTAATTAAACTGATATTAGACTCTAAATTTAACAAAGTACCATCTTTACAACGGTGAATATATTGGGCAAGGGTATCTTGTTTCCTCTCAGCAATTCTGGCTAAATCTTGGTTAAATAATTGTAAATCACTGGCAATGAGATTATAAAGAGTCATTTCCCTGATTTCCTCAGGGCTATAACCAATCATTTTTGCATAAGCTCCATTTACTTCGATAATCTTTTTGTTATGGGCATAGGCGAGGATAATTCCTTCGGAAGTTTGACGTAAAATGGCTCGATAACGGGCTTCACTTTCTTTTAACTGGGCTTCTGCTTGTTTTCGTTTGGTAAAGTCAAAAATATAGCTCCTAATTAGTTTTTTCTCAGAAAGATAGTGAACATATTGCTCAAATACTTCCGTTCCTATTTTTACTTCTCGCAAAAAAAGATTACCCTGACGGTTATTTGATTCTACTAATAAATCAGAAAGGATAGGATGATTTAATTTTTCTTCGTAGAGATTTTCAAATTTGATGCTAGCAGCGGGGTTGAGGTAGGTTATGTTACCGTCCCAATCTACTTCGATGATAGGATGGGGAGATAATTCGGGAAAGGAAGCCAGACGGATTAATTCTTCTTGATCTTGGGGGTTTTCTTGTTCTTCTTGCTTGGAAATCATGGTTTGAGTGGTGGGGCTAGTGAGGGTGCTTCTAGCGTTGAGATTTCCTAAGTCGTCAGGATTAAATAAATCGATGCCTGATTCTGTGGCGATTATATAGTAGTTGGCTTTGGCTTCGTTGGCAAAACGAATGGTATCCCCATGTTTTAATTCATGGGAAAGAGTGGCATGACCATTAACTAAGATTCCGTTAGTGCTTCTTTTTCCTTGCAAGTCTCCATCTACGATGCGATAGGTGCTGCCTTGGGTGTCTTCTTTTTTGACGAGGGTTGCATGGGTGCGAGAAACTTGATAATCGTAAATGACGATGGGATTGTTGGAATCTCTCCCTAGGGTATAGTTATTTTCTTCTAGGGATAAAATTCTTCTTCCTTTACGGTCTTCTATGACTAATATATGACGGAATTCTTGAGTTTCACTCATGGACTTGCACCTATACAGCTTTTCTATATGATAAACGAATTTCTGCCCTGAAAATTAGGGGCAAAAAAGGTCTTTTATGGATTTATGTTTAAAATATCAAAAGGGCTAGAGCTTTTCACTTTCTTTTGATACAAAATAGGTTGTTAAAAATTTCGAGGATTAACCGATAGGCTTTATATTAGTGGTTTCAATGATTTTATTTTATCTTTTGGCTATATTAAAGGTTTAACAGAAAAGGGGCTTTTTTTTGTGTTAATTTTTATTAAAAATCTTTCTTTAGTTTGAATTAAAATGGAAATCCAAGGTTTTTAGGATCAAAAACAGAGGACCTCCATTGTGTGAAAAAATCATTTTTGTAGGTGGAAAAGGTTTAGAATATTTTATGGGGTTACAGCTTGACCTATACGGGGTTCTTTTCCTGCCATTAATCGTTGAATGTTGGTACGGTGACGGATAATGACGTATAAACCTGCGAGGAGGGCAAAGGTTAGGTAGGGGATGGAAGGGTTGAAGATGGCCATAAATACGCTAACGGCGATCGCACCGCTGAGGGAACTAAGAGAAACGATGCGGGAGAAGTATAGGACTATGAGAAAGGTTGCCAATGTTCCTAAACCGACGAAGGGATTCATTACGAACAAAACCCCAAGACTGATGGCGGCGGACTTACCCCCTGAAAATTTTAGCCATACGGATTTACTATGACCTAATACGGCTAGGAGCGCTCCGGTCATTACTAACCATTCTTGCCACTGTAATACGTTTCCCCCTAGGGAATTGGTGATCATTTTTATAAGGGCGATCGCCATCATCCCTTTAACAAGATCCACCAATAAAACACCGATGGCGGCTCCTTTCCCTACGGTACGTAGTACATTTGTAGCACCTGTTGAACCCGAACCATGTTCTCGAATATCAATACCCTTAAGAATGCGTCCCGCTAAATAACCCGTGGGGATCGAACCTAGGAGATAAGCGGTTAGGATCAAGGCAAAACTAATCAAAATAGAGAAACTCATCATTTATCCTCATAGACACTTGATCTATTATTAGGGATAAGATGTCTATTGTTAAGGGGGTTTTAATGTAAATTTAGAAAAATATTTTTGGCTTCCTAAAAGCGAGGTTTTGGGGGTCAATTTTATAAACCGCATCGACCAATTTTTTACTGGAAAAATGTCTTCCAAAACTATCCACTTGATAAACCATGGATTCATTTAATTCTAGGGCAGTTAATTTGCCGTAGCTGTGATGATAAGCCCCTGTGTCGATACCTATCCAGCCGTTTCCTTGGACTATTTGCCCCGGTTTTACCCCCGGAAAAGTAAAGGTAATGGTATGACCGATAATAATAGTTTTGTCTTTAAAATAGGGTTCAGGGATGCTGTGGAATTCATTTCTAATCCAACAGAATTGATCTGAGTTTTGTTTTTGAGGGGGTTTGGTGGGATCTAGCCCCGCATGGACTAACCAATAGTCTCCTAAATCGATATTCAGGGGCAGTTGACGCATCCATTCTAGGTGTTCTGGGGGAATTTTGTTGTTATAACTGGTGATGGTAGAATAGCCCCCATTTTGTAGCCACGACTGAAAGGACATATGATTTAAGCCCTTGGGGGTGAAGGATTGTAGGAGCATCGCTTCATGATTTCCCAAAATACATTGATAGTTATTTTCCATGACGAAGTTAACGACTTTGGCGCTATCTTCCCCCCTATCGATTAAATCTCCCAAAAAATAAATTTCATCTTCTGGAGTAGGGGCGATCGCCCTTAACAACCCCAGTAAAGCCTGAAAATGACCATGAACATCACCAATAACGAATCTTCTATTTGTCTTTGCTGTCATTGCTTTTTCTATAGGAAACAGCCCACTGATAGTACCATTGTAACGTGAATCAATCATCCATTTGCCATGGTTGAGTTAAGTTATTCTCATCTAAAATTTTACGAGGCTTAAGAATCACTAATACCCGTCCCAAAATCCTGTCTTGATTTTCGGTAGGTAACCAAGAAAACTTCACTTCTCCATGGTTATCCACTAAAAAATAATATTGTGAACTCCACTGCCTATCCTCTACATCTACCACCACTAAAATCGGTTCATTTTTTTCATCCTGTTGTTGGGGTAAATCATGGGTAGTGGCCATTACTACCACGGGGCTTTGGGCTTGTAATACAGGTTGCCATGTGGGAATAGAAACCAAATTCATGGATTGGGAAACTTGCACCACATCAAAAGGGCCTTGGGGGCATAGGGAAGGAATATTTTCCAAAGATGATAGGGCTAGGGGAAATGTACCAACCATCGGCAAAATACAGGGAATTTGTTCTTCTGCTTCTAGGCGATACATTGGTAAAAGGGGCATTTTTCCAACGGTTTCGGCGGTGGCAACTTCGGTTAATAGTTGTTGAATTTTATTTCTCGCCCCTTCAGAATGGGCATATTTCAAACCTTCGGCAATGAGACGGGTTTTATCAGCTAAGGTTTTCTTTTGTCTAGCACTTTTCCAATACTGATAGGCTACGGTATCTCCAGGATGGTTGGTGAATCCTTCGGGGGGTTGAGAGATACGGGCAAATAATTTCATATTTTTAGCCACTTCCTTTGCCCCATCCACATCCATTTTTTTTTGTTCACAATAGAGGGCGGCTTGTTGGCGCTCTTGATGATTTAATACCCTTAATTCGTATAATACGTCGCTACGTGGCCCTTGATAGTATTTTAAGGTACTCTCTTCTACCTGATTATCAACTAAACTTTGATACACTTGGGAAGCTACGATGACAAGGTTTTGTTGACTATTTTGTAATCCTGTTTGCTCGAAAATTTCTTGGGGGTTAATTCCTGCTTTTTGCAGTATTTGACATTTTTTGCCCCAATCAACCCAACACCCTTCTTTGTGTAAGAGCGATCGCACTAATTCTTGTTTTTCAGATTCTGATATTTGAGGAGGATTATTAATAATATTATTATCTACCATTTACTTTTAGAGAATAAAAAATTGATGTTGAGATTATAAAAATATATTTAATACCAAATCTTTTTTAAATAAGATACCTATTGATTGACTTAAAATAGAAATGATTAGTTCATTAAACTAAAAACTAATATAAACTGTTCCCCATTATAATCAGTACCTTGTCAAATAAAACAGAATTTAGTATAACCTAAGCCTCTAATGTATCATCTTTAATCCTCTACAACAATAAAAAAACCCTTCACCATGGAAGGGTAAAGACTTATCTTTTCTATGATGGGGGTACACCTAACACCCAATATTTTCCTAAGAAACCCTGAGAGTTTCCTTTTCTATCTTCCCATCGCTATTTTCCGTAGAAGAATAATGGGGATTATTAAAAGATTTAGTCATAAGATTTTTCTCAGTAATTTCCCCAGTAATTAACCTTGCACCCCTACCACGGGTAAGATAATTCCAACCCCACTGAAGCATTACCGTTAACTTATTATCAAACTCAATGAGATAGTAGATATGGGCAAATACCCAAACCAACCAAGCCACCAAGCCAGATAATTTCACAAATCCTAAATCCACCACCGCATGATTATCACCGATTACCGCCAAACTTCCTTTATCCACATATTGAAAAGCATTGACAGGTTTACCTTTGATCTCATCCTTAATGGATTTTGCCATGTATTTACCCTGTGCCATGGCTACGGGAGCGATACCGGGGAGGGGTTTTTCTCCTTGGTGGGCAAAATGGGCTAAATCTCCCACTACATATATATCAGGGCATTCTGGTAAACTGAGATTAGGTTCAACGATAATTCTACCGGCGCGATCGGTTTCGGCGTTAGTTCTTTCGGCAATAACTTTAGCTAATCCCGATGCTTTTACCCCTGCGGCCCAAAGAATAGTACGAGCTTTGATTTCTTCGGTTTTTTCTCCATGGCGCATGGTTAGGGTATTATTTTCAATGTTATTTACCATACGTTGGGTTAACACTGTTACCCCTAATTCTTCTAAAGATTCTTGGGCTTTTTTGGATAAATCGGGGGAGTAGGGGGGTAATACTCGATCCATTCCTTCGATGAGGAGAATTTTTGCTTGGGTGGTATCAATTTCTTGGAAATCATTTTTGATGATTTTGTGGGCAATTTCGGCGATCGCCCCTGCCAATTCAACTCCCGTAGGGCCGCCACCAACGATGGCAAAGGTTAACCATTCTTGTTTTTCCTCAGGGGAAGAAACCTTTTCGGCTTCCTCAAAAGCGAGGAAAATTTTGCGACGAATATCGAGGGCATTTTCAATACTTTTTAGACCGGGAGCTTCTTCTTCCCATTGATCATTCCCAAAATAATGATGACTTACTCCAGTACCAATAATTAATTTATCATAATCTAAAATACCCTCTCTCATGATCACCTGTTTTTTGTCAGGATCAATATCTACCACTTCATCTAACACAACACGGGTATTGGGATTTCTACCAACCACTAGGCGCAAGGGAGAACAAATTTCGGCAGGGGATAAACTACCCGTAGCCACTTGATAGAGTAAGGGTTGGAACAAATGAAAATTACGTTTATCCACTAGGGTAACTTTTACGGGGGCATTGCCCAACTCTTTAGCGGCATATAAACCAGCAAAGCCACCACCGACGATCACAATGTGAGGAGTTTTGTTTGCTGAGGGGTTGTTATTCATGATGATTTCTAGGGTTTTTTCGTGTGTCTAGTTTACAGGTTATCGGATATGTTCAATTCTATTGGTGTTAAATCATACATTCTACACTGTGATGAGTATTTTTGCTTAAACTTGGGATGTTTTTTCCCAATCTTTTATTATTAGACAAAAAAAGGAGACGTAATCATTGACTACGCCCCCATAATTGATCTTTAAACCATTAGCTTAGAATTTGAAAGTAGTACGCACAGCACCCACATAAACAGTGTCATTACGGCTGTCATGGTTGGGATTAAATACGGCAAATAACCCAGGGGTAATAGTTACATTACGACTGATAGGATAACGGTATTGTAACTCGACGATGTAGGAAGTATCCCTTTCAAACTCGGAGCGAGGAGGCATACCACCACCCAGGGAAAGGACGGCGCCTTCTTTTCCTACATCCACAAAGGAAAGGTTAGCAGCCCATGTCCATAAATCAGCATCACTTCTGGCGGTGTTGTCAACCCCGATAATGCCAAAAGGATCTAAGTTTTCTGCGGACACATAACCCCCAGAGGCAGCTAAGTTAACTCGAGGAGAAAAGCGGAAGTTAGCTTGTACTCCAAAACGGTCGGCGGAGGTAGGACGACCACCAAAGGGGTTGGTAGTGTTGCTGGTGCTGGTGCTACTGCCGATATTGACGGAGTTTTCTGGTTCATAGGTTCTCAAATAGGCAAGGGCGAGGGCAAAGTTATCGGAGGGGGTAAAACTTAATTGTCCCCCTGCACTGTAACCACCGTTAAAGAGTCCGTTACCATCTTCAGGGTTATTACCATCGGTGGCTAGGTAAAGGGCGTTAAATGTAAGGCTATCGCTTAACTGGATACTTGCTCCACCTCCTACGCCTTCTGGTCCTCGCAGAGTAAGAGGATCTCTACGTAAAAATCTTGTTAATGAACCTGTACTACCACTTTCTAAGTAAGGATTATGTATCTCAAATATGTTGTCTATGTCCATGGCACTTGTACCAACATACCCTGTAATGCTATCACCGACAGGGAAACGATAGTATATATCGTCAATTTCAACGTTATTACCTCCACCAGCATCATGGCCCAAGCGCAACATATTGCTATTGCCGAAACGCTCGAAGTTTCCTGCTTGTAAACGTACTCGGAGGCGATCTCTGCCTGTGAAACTGGTATCAAAGTTGAGACGAACACGGTTGGCGAACATGGTTTGATCTCTATCTACCCCTGAACCTTGGAAACTATCGGGGTTATTGTTGAAGGCGTTGGCAAGGGTGAAGATTACTTCTCCGCTTAGTTTGGTGGTGGTGGAGAATTGATGATCTTCGAGAAATGCAACTCTACCTTCTAGGTTATCTACCCTTGCTCCTAGGGCGGCTAGTTCGGTTTCAAATTCGCTGATTAGTCTTCTGAGGGCGGCGATGTCTTCTTCGCTAACGCCACCAGTGCCGATTAATCTTTCAATGGATTGCATACAGGCGTTTAAACCCGCTGCGAATTCGTAACGGCTCAAGGCTCTGTTGCCTCGGAAGGTGCGATCGGGATAACCGACAATACAGCCGTAACGTTCAACTAAACTTCTTAGGGCTTCATAGGCCCAGTCGGTGGGTGATACGTCGCTCAGTTGGTTTACTGATGTTACTTGTCCTAGTTGATTATCTGATGAAGATAAGAAATCAACACTATTTTGATTATTTCCTGATAAGATTATTTCGTTACTTTTTGCTTCTTCTCCCATAATAATGGTTAGGGAGGATGCAAGGGCGATCGCCCCTAGGTTTTTCCATGATATTTTTGACATTTAAACTTAAGCTCCTTCACACTTTATTGATAAGTCTATTCAATAAGTATAAGTATAAAACCAATTTTATTGCAAACTATTTTAAATAAAATCTAAAAAAAAAAGTTTTTTATTTAAATTGGGATAAGATGTGAGAAGAAAATTATCAAGACAAATAAGGCTGTTTTATGGGTGTGGAACAACAAAAAATCCCCGTTTCTGTTCTAATTCCGGCTAAGGATGAAGAATTTAACATTGAGGCTTGTATGGATAGCGTTGCCCTTGCCGATGAGGTTTTTTTGGTTGACTCTCAAAGTGGCGATCGCACCGTAGCCATTGCTGAGGCAAAAGGAGCAAAGGTCGTACAATTTCACTACAATGGCAAATCACCAAAGAAAAAAAATTGGTCATTGGAAAATTTACCTTTCAAAAATGATTGGGTATTAATTGTTGATTGTGATGAAAGAATTACCCCCGAACTTTGGGCAGAAATTGCCGAAAAAATAAAAGACGACACCTATCAAGGATATTATCTGAATAGGAGAGTGTTTTTCCTAGGTAAATGGATTAGACATGGCGGTAAATATCCCGACTGGAATTTACGACTATTCAGACACAAACTAGGGCGTTATGAAAATTTGAACACCGAGGACATCAAAAACACAGGGGATAACGAAGTTCATGAACACGTAATTCTTGACGGTAAAGCAGGATATTTAGACCATGATATGTTACATATTGATTTTAGGGATATATATCAGTGGTTAGCCCGTCACAATCGTTATTCTAATTGGGAAGCTAGGGTATATTATAATTTCCTCACAGGGCAAGATGAACAAGGCACCATCGGGGCAAATTTATTTGGTGATGCGGTTCAAAGAAAACGTTTTTTAAAAAAAATATGGGTAAGACTTCCTTTTAAACCATTGTTACGTTTTGTCCTTTTCTATATTATTCGCCTAGGATTTCTTGATGGTAAAGCGGGTTATATTTATGGACGTTTACTCAGTCAATATGAATATCAAATTGGCGTGAAACTTTATGAATTAATGAAGTTTAAAGGTAGATTGAATAATTAAACTATTATCACCCCTATTCCCCATATCCTGAATACCTGCAACCAGTCACCTATAACCTAATCATATCAACCGTGAGCTATATTCCCATGTCCATAACCAGTGGCGTTATATTATAAGAAAGTATTATTATATTAAAATTATTATGGATAAAGTAGTTGTAGGCTTGTCTGGGGGGGTAGATAGTTCCGTTGCGGCGGCAACCTTGCACCATCAAGGCTATCATGTGGAGGGTTTAACCCTATGGTTGATGAAAGGTAAGGGACAATGTTGCTCAGAAGGCATGGTGGATGCTGCTTCTATATGTGAACAGTTGAATATTCCTCATCATGTGGTGGATACCCGGGATTTGTTTCAAACCCATATTATTGATTATGTAATATCTGGTTATGAAGATGGTGTTACACCCCTTCCTTGTTCTCAGTGTAATCGCACGGTAAAGTTTCCACCGATGTTAGCTTATGCAAAGGAAACCCTTGGTATTGATAAGATTGCCACGGGACATTATGCTAGGATTCAATATGATAGTAAGGGCGATCGTTTTCAACTCCTCAAAGCCGTTGACGGTAATAAAGATCAATCCTATTTTCTTTACGACTTAACCCAAGAATTATTAGCTCATTTAGTATTTCCCCTCGGTAATCAAACTAAAGCCCAAACCAGGGAGATGGCAAATAAATTTAATTTAAGTACCGCTGAAAAACCTGAAAGTCAAGATTTGTGTTTGATAGAAGCCCATGGCTCAATGAAAAATTTTTTAGATCAATATATTCAACCCAAACAAGGGGAAATAGTTGATCTTAAGGGCAATATTTTAGGGGAACATGAAGGGGTTCATCATTACACCATTGGGCAGAGAAAGGGCTTAGGAGTAGCTTATTCTGAACCTTTGTACGTTGTTCAGTTAGACACGGTAATGAATCGTGTCATAGTGGCTACCCGTGATGAAGGAGGAAAAAAAGAATGTACGGTTAAACGGATGAATTGGGTATCCATTGCGCAACCTTCTGCACCCATTCAAGCCGAAGCAAAAATTCGTTATCGTAGTACTCCTGAGTTAGTAAATGTAATTCCCCTTGATGATAATAGGGTAAGGTTAATATTCCCTGAGCCTCAATTTGGTATTACCCCCGGACAGGCAGCGGTTTTATACCATGGAGATATGCTCTTGGGGGGAGGAATTATCGAGAAGGATAGCGAATAACCTCTAAATCTATTAAAAACAACCAATTAGCCGTGTAATTTACACGGCACGAAATAATACAAAGTAGGCTAGTTGATAATTAATGAAAAAACATTAACAACATAATTAACAAAATCTTGAAGTAATATTTCTTTTGTTGTTTTCCATCAACGTTTACTCAAATTTTTTTAGTTAAATTAGATGAAATACTTAAATGTTTGCGACAAATAAAGCCTCTAAAATTACATCCCAGCCGAGTTCTATTTATAGCAATTTTTTTTAGATTTCATATTAGTTAAAATTTTTATAAAACTCTAATCATACTGGGGATTTTTTTAATGGCCTCTAACTCTTGTATTTTTTTGATCGCACTGTGAAAACTACCTTCTTTGACTTGGTGGGTAACTACGACAATTTCAGCTAAGTTATCTTGAAAACCAATTTGTACCACTGAAGCAAGACTAACGCCAAAATCACCAAAAACAGTGCCTAAATGACCAATTACCCCAGGTACGTCAGCACAGAGGAAACGGGCATAAAAACGGGTGGAAACATCATCGATGGGGGCAATGGGAGCTATTTTTGAGGGGGAGCTACTGAGGAGGGGATCTAGGGAATTAGCTCCATGGTTACTTTGTAAGACTCCAACAATATTAAGAATATCAGCAACAACAGCGCTAGCGGTGGGTCCAGAACCTGCACCCGGTCCATAGAACATCACTTGTCCGAGGGGTTGTCCTTCCACCAGAATAGCGTTGAATACCCCATTAACGTTGGCGAGGGGATGAGATTTTTCCACGAGGGTAGGATGTACTCTTAATTCTAAATTTTCCTGATTTTGCCTTGGTTTCTGGGCGATCGCCAATAGTTTGATCACATAACCTAGTTTATCAGCATAATCGATGTCGGAGCTAGTAATGGAGGTAATACCTTCACTATAAACATCCTCTCTTTTAATTTGACGATCAAAGGCGAGGGAAGCTAGGATGGATATTTTATCGGCGGCATCATAACCTTCCACATCAGCGGTGGGATCGGCTTCTGCATAACCAAGGGCTTGGGCTTCTTGTAATACTTCTCCAAAATCTGAGCCTTTCTCTGTCATTTCCGTGAGGATATAGTTAGTTGTACCATTAACAATACCGATAATGGTTTCTAGGCGGTTTGCCCCTAAGGATTGTTTTAAAGGTTCAACAATGGGAATACCGCCACCTACGGCGGCTTCTAATAAGACATATACTTTAGCTTTTTTAGCCGCTTCAAATATTTCTTGACCATAACGGGCAATAACTGCCTTATTAGCGGTGACAACGTGCTTCCCTGAGGCGATCGCCTTTAAAATAAGAGTTCGGGCGGGTTCTAAGCCACCAATTAACTCCACAACAAGATCGATATGGGGATCGGTGACAATGGATTCTAAATCTGTGGTGAGAACTTCGGGGGGAATATCAATAGTTCGTTGCTTTTCTAAAGATTTAACCCCTATTTTGGCAATGGTAATGTCATTCAGGAGGGGATGTCTTCCTTGGGGATTATATATAATTTCTGCAGTACCAGTTCCGACAGTACCTAGTCCTAATAAACCAATTTTAAACGCCACAATATCTATCCTTAACAATATAATCTGTTGACTTTGCGCCCAACCTCAATAACTTAGCTTTTTGATTCCTCAAGGTTAGAGGTAAAAACTAAGCTCTAGGAGAGTCACTTTCTTGAGTATTGTAAGCATATTATAGCAATAGAGGCAATAATACTAAATCCTGTTTCAACAATATATTAATTAGAGTGGGGAACAGGGCATCTCGACTTTGCTCGATAACCATGATGAACCTTCACTCATCAACCACGGGGAATAGGTAACAGACAAAAGATAATTATTGTTTATTATCAATGGTTACACGGTGGATAATAGTAAACCTTAGTTCAATTTATTGAATGATAAACGGTTAGCCTTGTAATTCATTGCAAGGGGCATAAACATCAAATTTAATATTAATTCAATTTACTGACTAGGGGGAATGCCCTTAAGACGAATCAAAGATTGGATCACATCCTTGACGATGGGGCCGGCTACGGTAGAGCCAAAAAGACTATCCCCTTGGGGTTCATCTATTACCGCAAGTACCACGTAACGGGGGTTATCCGTGGGTAAAATACTGACAAAACTGGTAATTCTGGCGGTGGGTGAATAGCGACCTTGACCATCATGTTTTTGAGCTGTACCCGTTTTACCACCGATGTTGTAATTTTCGATTTTAGCCACTGCCCCTGTACCGTTTTCTACCACTGATTCCATCATTTTAACTACTGCATCGGCGGAACTTTCTTTAAAAACTTGAGTTTCTTGGATGTCGGGCAATACTTGAATATCTCCGTTAGCATCCACTAACCCTTCGACTACGTGGGGGGTGATCAATTTACCGCCATTGGCGATCGCCCCGTGAATTTGTACTAATTTCATGGGGGTTAAAGATAAACCTTGACCGAAGGAAGAAACTGCCATTTCAATGTCTCGGGCAGTAAATACCTGTTTAGATTTGAGGAAACCCACCCCCTCAAAGGGTAAGTCTAAGCCCATGGGCCGATTGATACCTAACTCCTCTAATCTTTGAAAATATCGCTCTCGGGGAATACGACGCATCATATCAATCATGGCAGTATTACTAGATACATCCAAGGCTTTAGTAATGGTAACAGTACCTAAACCCGTACGGGAAGCATTGGCAATGGGCCAGCCGTCGATGGTGACTTGGGCTGGATCGGAAACGTAGGAATTAGGGTTAATTACCCCTTCATCAAGGGCGATCGCCACGTTAATGGGTTTAAAGGTTGAACCTGGTTCATAGGTATCAGTAACAGACCAATTTTTAAACAGGGCGAAATCATAGTTAAAATAACGATTAGGATTATAAGTCGGTTCACAAGCTAAGGCTAATATCCCCCCCGTTTGAGCATCTAAGACAATCACCGCTCCTTTTTTTGCCTTAAACTGCTCCATCTGTACCCTGAGGCGATCGCGCACAGCCCTTTGCAAACGTAAATCCACCGTTAACTTAAGACTCAAATCATCTAAATCCGTTGCCTTTTCAGGTAAACTAGCAGGAATAATAGCCCCATGGGCATTACGTCTTACCCGAAGCATACTCCGCACCTCAGGGGAAAATAAATCTCGCTCTAATAAATCCTCACCGCTATATTCTATCCCCGCCTGACCATTGTGATCCATATCCACATAGCCAAGAATATCCGCCAATAAATCATCTTGGGGATAATAACGATCATAGCGTTGATCCAAATCAACCCCAACAATATCAAGAGCCTCGATTCTATCTGCCTCACCTTCACTCAAACCACGGGCAATTAATACCCCTGTTTCCTGACCATTAATTTTTTGAATCAGATCATTCAAATCCCCATTGGGAATTACCTCCACCAAAGCCCTTGCCACATTTTCTACACTTTCACCAAGGAGAATACGATGGGCATAAACATCATAAACTAACTGATCCGCCGCCACCACATTACCATTAGCATCCATAATAGATCGTCTCGGCACATATGGTCTTAGATTAGTTTGTTGTTGAGCTTGAGCCCGATTAAAATATTTTTCGCCTTGTACAATCTGTAAATGATATAAACGATAGCTAAGGGCTATGATACCTGACATTAATACCAACCATACGAGGAGAATTCGGGCAATATTTCCCCAAGATTTAGTAACGGTAGAACTACCTCTTCTAACTCTAGGCTTAACTTTGCCAGAATTTTTTTTTCTCAAGGAGTAGGAATCTAGGGCATTGAGGAAAGTGGGCTTTAAAAATTTCATACCATATAAATCAGACTAATAGGCAATGGGGAAAATTGGTTCAATCTTTTTAGGGGAAGAAGTGGGGGTTTGTTCTTTTTCTAAGGTATCAACATCTACTTTAGGTAAAAAGATAGGGGGTTGACTTAAATCGGGGCTAACTAATCCTGAATTAGCTTCCCTTGCTTCTTGGGCAAGTTGATTTTTTAAAACCTCATCATTAAAGGTAAGTTGTCTTTCTCTCTTTTGTAAATCTTGTAAATTCCTATATCTTTTCGTCCATTCCTTTGGGGCGGACACGGTTATGGCATAAACCACGAAACAACCGACGACAGTGGCGATGGATAATCCTGTGGATGTATGGGTAATGAAGTTAAAACATTTGAGCCAAAAGGGAATAGTTACTTTTTGGGGTGTCAAAACCACGGGATTAACTACTGATTTAGGCCTGTTTTTAAACCTCTGTCCACTGGCAATATTATTTCTACGGGCAGAAACTTGAGTTTTTTGGTGACCTAGGGGATTTTTTCGGGGTACTGTACTTAGTTGTTGCCGTGGAGAGGGTCTATCAGGAGCTAACATACATCTATTCTCGGTTAGAATTGAACTTACTAATATTAGCAAATATATCAAAGATTGTTCTTTTTTTAGATGATTTTTTTTACCCTAGTCCATAAACTACTTTTCCATCGATATTTTGAAGAAATACTCTGATTTTGGGTCATTTTCTCTAGGTATAAACCATGGTTATTTTGGCTCTGAGAGGGTTAGTAAATCTTTGCTTTTTCTGCCATGGCGATGGATACTCTGTCATGATAATATTAGCTGATTTAAAAAATACTTACGTAAACTTTTATGAAAATTACTTCAACTTTTACTGCACTCGGAATTAAGTTAGTGGGCTTTATTATTTTAGTCTCGGCTTTAATTGACTTTTTATTTTTAGCTATTCCCCTTCAACTTGCGGACAGAAACTGGCAAATTAATTTTACGAATACTTTGGTAGATCGGGGAGTAGTGCCATTGTTGGCGGTGGTATTATTAATTTTGGGATGGTGGATTACTGATAATATTCCCAATGCAGGTCAACCACAAAAGGCGGTCAGATTACCTGTGTTTATTATTTCTAGTTTATTGGGGTTACTTTTTTTACTCCTTGTACCTATCCATTTGAGTAATATTAGTAGTGTGAGCGCTCAGTTTATCCAAGAAATTGATCAAAGGGCGACGGCTCAAGAGGATGAGATTCAGGGTTTTATTGAACAGCTAGATGCGATCGCCCGTAATCCTCAACAAATCCAAGGGGAAATTGAACAAAGAAACCAGGTAATTAATAATGGGGGAAATATTCAAGGAAGACAACTAAGCCCCGAAGAATTACAAGCCATCACTTCCCAAAGAGATCAATTACAAGAATTATTACAATTATCCCAAACCCCCAGCGAACTAGAAACCAGACTAGAAGAAACTCGCACCCGTTTACAAACCGAATTAAGGGATTTACAAAGACAAGAGAAACAAAGGGCGCAAACCCAAGCCCTACGACAAACCCTGCGCACAGGCATAAATAGTTTTATGTTATCAGTGGGTTATATCGTATTAGGTTGGTTAGGGATTAAAGGTTTTATGGGGGCAAGTCCGAAAAAGTCCTCTAGTTGACACTGTATGAGCAAGAGTAGATAATGGAAGATCAATAATGGATTCATACCATCATTTATGATAACCCTCAAAAAATAAGTAGGTAGTTTGTGTTAGAACGCATAAAACAAGACTTAAAAAATGATTTAATCGCAGGTCTATTGGTGGTTATTCCTTTAGCCACAACCATTTGGCTTAGCTATCTCATGGCTAATTGGGCGATTAAATTTCTTACCAGAGTACCGAAACAAATCAACCCTTTTGATGGATTTAACCCCATTTTGACCAATTTTCTCAATTTTGTGGTCGGTTTAACCGTCCCTTTGGTGTTTATTCTCATTATTGGGTTGATGGCCCGTAATATTGCGGGAAGGTGGTTGCTCGATGTGGGGGAGCGCATTCTTCAGGCTATTCCCCTAGCAGGTTCGGTGTATAAAACCTTAAAACAAATTTTGGAAACCTTATTCCAAGATTCTCAAACGAAGTTTCGGCGAGTGGTATTGGTAGAATATCCTCGTAAGGGTTTATGGACAATGGGATTTGTCACAGGAAAGGTGAGCACTGTAATTCAGGGAGATTTTCCCACAACGATGCTCAGTGTATTTGTACCTACTACCCCTAATCCTACTTCTGGTTGGTATGTCATCGCCCCGGAGGATGAGGTTAAGACTATCCCTATTTCCATTGAGGATGCTTTTAAAATCTTAATTTCTGGGGGAATTGTTAGCCCTGATGATAAGTCTTTGCTAGTTAATAAGCCTCGGAATATGCCTTCTAATGGTAGTAAGGAAAATATGATCTCTAGTCCTCGAAGTTCTGTTAGTCTTGATCCTGAAAATAATTTGGGGTAATTTTTCCCTTAATCTTTTTTGTTTATTGCGTACATTTTGAGGAAATGATGACAACTACATTGGCAAATTATGTACTTTTTGTTACAATTGTATGTAAAGAAATCTAAAGACGACTTGGATAATCGTTGCAAAGGTTTCCTCAAGATTATATGACAACAAAGATTTTACCGGCAGTAATGTCGGTTTTTTTATGGGGGTTTGACGGTGCTTTGAAATCTACTCTTGTTCTGGTTTATGGGCGATCGCCCATTCTGCTTGACGAAGAATACCCCTTAACATAGCTACTTCTTGGGGTTGTAGTTTACTACGGTTAATTAAACGACGAAACTTTTCCATCTTAGTAGGTGCAGTGTGAGGATAGAGATAATTGATTTTCAACAACACAGATTCAAGGTGTTGATAATACCCTTCGAGCGCCTCCAGGGATGCTAATTCGGGGGTTAATTCTTCACTCTCTGGCTCAATGGTTTGACTGTGATAATACTGATACAACTCATAGGCACACACCCCCACTGCTTGGGCAAGATTAAGGGAGGGATATTCAGGATTACTGGGAATACATATAAATCTTTGGGCATAACTCAACTCTTGATTACTTAACCCCCTATCCTCTGGGCCAAAAATTAACGCTGAAGAAGTATTTTTTTCCACTAACCATGGTAATGCTTCCCTAGGGGTTTCTAATTTAGTGGGAATACCTCGAGGACGGGCAGTAGTGGCGATCGCCCTTTGACAATCCTTAAGAGCCTCTGGCAAGGTATCCACCACCAAAGCTCCCTTCAAAATCTCCGTGGCATGAACCGCCATAATGGTAGCATCTTCAGACAAATGATCACAGCGAGGATTCACCAACACCAAAGAGCCTAAACCCATATTTTTCATCACCCTTGCAATAGAACCGATATTACGCTCCCCTGCGGTTTCCACCAAAACTATTTTTACTTCATCCCCAAAAGCCATGAAAAGATTACTCCTAAATTTACCCCTTTTATGGTCGTTGTTTATTATCAATTATCTTGGATTTATTGTCAATTAGCTAATAGGTTTTTAGACAATATCTGCGTATAATTACTTATAGGGTAATAACCCTTAAGAGCTAACTATCATCTGATGATCAAATTGTAGATTGTGTCATATTCTGATATATTTTTACCAGTGGATAAACCCACCCATAGATCAATCATAAATCATCAATTTTCAACAAAATATATCTAACGCAATTATGGTATTAAAAAAGATTTTATCGAAAAAAAAAGGTCAACCAAAATACTTTTTAGAAGTAGAAGTAAAAGATCAAGCTCCTGAAACCCCCGTAGCTCAATCCTCCGAAAAAGAAGCCTCTAACACCCCCAAACAAGCTCAAAAAAGCCCCGCCCCCAGTGCTAACACCTCCAACGACCAACCTGACTGGGTAAAAGCCATTAAAAACTATAGCACCCCCAATCCTGATAATGGTGATGGGGTAATCTCAGAAAGTGAAACCTTTGCGGGAAAATATATCAGTAATAATGTCCCCACGCCTCGTCGTCGCCCCGGGGGTAGTCTTAAACCCTTTAAGGATATTGCATCTCAAATGAACAAGTAATATTTATCCATGGCATTGATCAGTTTTTGGTTTGGCAATTTGTTAAGCTAAAAACTGATTTTTTATTATTTTTAAACATGACTATTAATCCTGAAAAAGTTACATTAAATGATCTTGATTATCTTCCTTATTTAAACGAAAAAGGAGATATAAATGATGAATTAGGAGGAAAAATAGGGGTATATGCAATTTTTGATAATGGTAAAAAACTAGAATATGTAGGTTATTCTCGTAATTTGTTATTGAGTTTAAAACAACACCTCATTCGGCAACCCCAACGATGTTATTGGTTAAAATGTTACCTCATTACCCGTCCTAGTCGGAGTATTCTCACGGACATCAAACAACGATGGTTAGAAGAAAATGGCTCGATTCCTCTAGGAAATGAAGGGGAAGAATATTTATGGAGTCAGCCCATTGATGCTAAAAATACCATGACCGAGGAAGATATACAGCAGTATAATTCTTTGGATGAATTGGGAAAAATTAAACTACTCAAAAAAGTAGCCCGTAGATATGAAGAAGTAATCAAAAAGGAGTTAGATAAGCGGGGAGTAACTTTTGAGGTGCGTTTTAACCCGAAACTTAAGGAAGAAGGTTTACTAGATTTGAAAATTTGATGGCTTTATACTAATTTTCCACAAGAGTTATGATGAAGTTGATATTCACCTTAATTTAAAAACATTTATGTTAAAAAAACTTTTCATTATTTTCACCATTACCATTTTTTGTTTAGTGGGAAGTGCGATCGCCCCTAGTCCAGCGGAAGCCTTAATCCAAATAAAAATTACCGACATCGGTTATAAAGACTGCCCAGAAGGGGTAGGAGAAGGGAGCGTCACTAGCGGGGGGAGTGCCTTACCTGCCACCTGTTACCTCATCACGGGAAAAACCAACAACACATCAGGAAAAACCCTCTATGATGCCGATGTATTTGGTAGGGTATATGATGCCAATAACGAACCAGCCCTACAAAATCGAACCCGTTTAGGGGCATTACCAGAAGTACTTCCTGGGGTAAATGAGTTTGAGTTAAGAATTAGTGTGCCTTCCAATCAACCTACCCCCCTCAAACTAAAGCAGTTTAAAGCCACAGGATTTTCTAGTAAAGTTTATCCCTCCTTTTAACCTCACTGAAAAACTCAAAGGTCAAAATAAAATTAATTCCTACTAGAAACCACCGCCAGTGCGCACTAAGGAAGTTAACAGCCCGGGGATGAGTTGTAAGACGAAAATAGCTAAAATCGCTGAAAAATCAATACCTCCTAAGGGGGGTATGATTGAGCGGAAAATATTAAGATAAGGGTCGGTAATTGGTGCTAAAAAGGAGATAACTTTTCCTGCCCATTCTGCCGTCTGAAACCAACTTAAGAGGATTCTAACGAAGATTAACACTAGATATAGTTGAATAAAATTAACAACGGTATTCACAATCAAATAACTGACACTAGACATAGTTTTTTCTAATTTTTGTATTTAGCATAATATTTTATTTACCCTTTCAATCTTACCTGAAATTTTTCAGACAGGGTAAAAACCATGGGGAAATTGTGGCTTGAATTACCACCAATCATCTTTTTTACCACCATCGCCCCATCCATCATCGTCAAAATAACCGTCATTACTTTCCTCTTGGTAACCATCATCAAAATTTTCCTCAAGGGTATCCTTTATCGGCTCGATTACCCGTGCGATCGCATCTTGGACAAAAGCCTTAATAAACTCATCCTTACGACTAAGTTTAAACTGTCGTTGTACTACTTCTGTGATACCACCATCACCCCAATCTTGATCATGGCTAAAATATTCTACAAAACTTTTACCAGCAATGCGAGTCAGATAAGCCGCACTCACCCCCTGAATTCCCTTCCCCACCACATAGGTAGCGAGGGTTAATTGTAGCGCCCTAGCCACCAATTCCACAGCGCCCTTAACCACCCCCAAACTAACGAGGGTTTTACCCAAAGATACCGCTAAATCTCGTCCACGATCACTATTAATTTCGCAACCATAAACCTGCCCAATTTCTACCACCATCTGAGCATTGACGGCCGCCGCTGCCAACATATCCACCACTGGTACAGGCGTACAGGCAATTACCCCCGCCCCAATCCATTGATAACGACTGATGATTTTATCGGCTTCCCTGGTGCGCTGTTGGGCAATTAATCTTCTCGCTTCCTCCCCTAACCTTTGAGACTGCAATAAAATATTATCCGCTAATAAATCATCCCCCTCTGCCCGACAGATAGCCGCTAACCTTTTGATAACAGCATTTACTTCCACATCAGGACGAATCATTTCATCGGCCGAAAACTGTACAGGTTGAGGGTTAGCACAGGCTTTAATAACATCATTACTAGGAATAAACCTCGCTACCCTCTGTTGAAGATTACCTAAAATAATTTCCTGCTCTTCTTCCGAATATAAATCAATTTTATTAAAAATCAATAGGGATTTTTTACCAATGGTTGCTAAAGCCTCCAAGGGTTTAAACTCCGAAGCCCTCAAATCATTATCACAAACAAATAACAATAAATCGGCTTCCGTGGCTAACTCCCGTGCCAATTGCTCTCGAATTTCCCCCGGGGCGCCCATTTCTAATATGCCTGGGGTATCGGTGATGAGTATTTCTCTGTTAGCCGAAGGAAGTTTTAGAGAGTGGGTGACTCCCTCGGTGGTAGTGCCGATACTAGCTTGAATTTCCCCTACCATTTCTCCCATTAAAGCATTTACAAGGGATGTTTTTCCTGCGCTACCGGTGCCGAATACGGCTACTTTCAGTTTTCCTGTGGTGAAGTCGGCTTCTAGTTGTTGAGATTTTTCCAATAAAGCCTTTTGGCTAACTTCATCTTGGATTTGGGCAACTTGTTTTTTGACGGCTTTGATGGTTTCTGAG
>NZ_JADEWC010000026.1 GCF_015207825.1 Cyanobacterium stanieri LEGE 03274 | reverse complement strand
GTTTTGGGTATCGTGGCTGGTGGCAAATTCTTGGGCTAAATACTGCGCAAGGGTAGCAATTTGGGGGCGCTCGTAGATTTCCCGAGGGTATAACATTAGTTGTAAGTCGGTTTTTAGGTGGTTGATGGCTTCCATTACCATTAATGAATCCATGCCTAAATCCATCAGACTATCTTCAGGGGTAATTTTTTCCTTATCGATGTGCAGGATAAGGGCGATCGCCCCTATGAGATAATCTATTAATAGGGTTATTCTGCCACTCTCATCGGCTTTTAGTAGTTGATGGAATAATTGAGTTTGACTATCATCCTTTTCATCTTCTTCTGTTGTCAAAGAGGAAGAAACGACACCTTTTAGATAGGGAGACAGGGATAATTGAGGAAACTTACGGCTAAGTATATCCCAATTAAACTTAACTACCCCTACAGTGGAGTGAGGATAATTAATTAAATCTCCTATCATGGCAATACCCTTTTGAGGGGAGATGGTTTCAATACCCACACTGGTTAAATTCTCTTGGGTTGCCTTTGCCATACCCACAGAAAAAGCACCCCAGTTAATACTGATACCAGGTAAACCAAGGGATTGACGATAGGAGGCAAAACTATCAAGATAACTATTCGCCATAGCATAATTACCTTGTCCTATAGATCCTACCATGGAAGCCACCGAAGAATACAAGATAAAAAAGTCAAGGTTATCATCGAGGGTAAGTTGATGTAAATTATTTACCCCCATTACCTTAGCTGCCATTACCTTAGCTATTTTTTCAGGGGAAAGAGTTGCCAAGATACCATCATCCAATACCCCTGCAGTATGGATAACTCCTTTGAGGCAAGGTAAAGATTGACGAATATCGGTAATAATTTGGGCGAGGGATTCTTTTTCGCTGACATCCCCTTGTTTGACGATGACATTAATTCCCTGCTGTTGCCATTGACTAATTTTTTGAGAAGCGGAGGAAGAGGGTTGACTACGGGAGACAAGAATTAAATTTTTTGCCCCCTGACTGATTAAATAATTGGCTGTTTCTAAACCTAAAGCGCCTAATCCCCCTGTAATTAAATAACTGCCAGAGGATGTGACGGTAACTTGTGGTTTTTCTTGATAACTGTCAGGGGTTTTGTGTTGTAAACGACAATGGAAAACAGAGTTATTTCTGATTGCCGTCATGGTTTCTTTTTCTTGATGATTTATCAAGTAGGTAAATAGAGGAAAAGACACCCCTTGATTATCTATGTCAATCATACCTCCCCAATACTCGCTATGTTCGAGGGAGATTACTTTTCCTAATCCCCAGATACTGCCACCATAGGGATTGATTTTTTCTGTATGGGTAATGGATTGACTGTTTTGGGTAATTAACCAGAGTTTGATGTGATGGTTACTGTTAACTAAATTTTGAATTAGATAGATAACAGGTAAACAGTTTAAATAATTATTGTCTTTTAACTGATTAATATTATGTAAGTCATCATCTTGATTGATACCCCAACCATAGATAATTTTTTCTATTCTATTATCGAGACTGTCTAATAATAACTGATAGTCTTGTTTGTTTTTTGGATTGACATAATAGGTAGTTTCTTCCTGACGATAACTTTCCCCTTGATAAACTAAATAAACTTGACTACCTTGGGAGGTTAACTCTTTTGCCCATGCTTCCCCTAGTTTTTTCTCATCCACAAAGATTAAATAGCTACTGGGGGTATTGAGAGGAAAAGACTCTTTCTCGTTATGGATATTAATCGGTAAATGATGGGTATTTTCTGAAGTTGAAACATCATGCTTAGGAAGAGAATGGGTAGTGACAGCAACTCCCTCCATAACTAACTCCTTGGAGGAAGAAACTACCATGATTTTTTCCTCACTGGTATGAGAAATAGAAGTATCTTTTTCCCAAACTATTTCATATAACCATTGTTGACTATCATCCACGATGTGACTATCTCCATGCCAATATCTTTGATGTTGCCAAGGATAGTTGGGTAAAGAAACTCTTTGTAAATAAGGATAGTCTTGATGAAAACCATGCCAGTCAATTTTGAATCCTTGCTGGTAAAGAATACCTAGACTAGAGAGTAAATTTTCCCAGTCAGATTCTCCTTTACGTAAACTGGGTAGCCAAAGACACTCATCAGGGTTGGTTTTGTTTTCTACTATCATTCTCGCCATACCCAAAAGGGTTGGCTTACTACCAATTTCCAAAAAGATTTGGTAGTTTTGTTGTTGTAAATACTCCACACTTTGGGCAAAGTTTACAGGATGACTGATATGTTTTACCCAATAGTCTGGGGAAGCGATTTCTGCGCCGATGGTTTTTCCTGTGATGTTGGAGATAATTTCCCCTTGGGGTGGTTGATAGGTAACTTCTTGGGCAATTTTTTCAAAGTCTGCCAAGATGGGTTGCATCAATCGGGAATGAAAACCATGGGAGACTTTTAGGGGGCGACATTTTATTTTGTTTTCTTTGGCGCTGGTTTGTAGTTGTTGTAAGTCTTCTTTTTTGCCCGATACTACAATATTACTGTTACCGTTGACTGCGGCAATATCGAGGGGTAATCCTGTTTTTTGGATGAGGGTTTTTGCGGTGTCAAGGTTGGTAAATAGACATACCATACCCCCATCGAGGGGTAGTTGTTGCATGAGTTTACCACGGTGGGCAATGAGTTTGAGGGCGTCTTCTAAACTAAAGACTCCCGCAAGGGTGGCAGCAACATATTCTCCGACACTATGCCCCATCATTATAGATGGTTTGATACCCCATGATAACCATAGTTGGGCAAGGGCATATTCGATGACGAAAATGGCGGGTTGGGTATAGATGGTTTGATGGAGGGTTTCTTTTTCCTCGGGGTTAAAAAGAATTTCGGTGAGGGGTTTTTCTAAGTATTGACTGAGTATCTCACTGCAGTAGTTAACTGTGTCTTGGAATAGGGGGGCAGTCTGATATAATTCTTTGCCCATATTATGATACTGTGAGCCTTGCCCTGTAAATAGGAAGGCTATCTGATTATGATTAATCTGGTTATCTTGATTGATGGTTAGGGTGGCAAGTTTTTCGAGTAATTCTTTTTTATCTTTTGCCTGAATCCCTCGGCGGTGGTTAAAGTGCGATCGCCCCTTATTTGTGCTATAACATATATGACTAATATCATCCCCTTGGGTTTTAATGAGATAATCTTGATAACGATTCACGACATCTTGAAGGGCTTTTTCTGTGGTGGCACTAAGGGTTAAAAGATGGTAAGGGCGTTTTATTTTTTCTTGTGCCTTAACTTCTTTTGCTTCTATAGTTACGGGGGAATCCATCATATCTCCCACTATAACATGGGCATTTGTGCCTCCAAAACCAAAGGAACTTACCCCGGCAAAACGAGGTTGACTAGATTTTTTCCACGGCACAGATTTAGTGGCAATCTGTAAGCGACTATTTTCTAAGGTGATATAGGGGTTTAATTTTTTAAAGTTAACAATGGGGGGTATCTCTTCATGGTTTAACATCAAGACGGTTTTAATTAATCCCGCAATACCTGCGGCGGCTTCTAAATGCCCGATGTTTGTTTTTGCACTACCTAACCAACAAATAGGGTAGTCTTTTCCTCTTATTTCTTTCTCTACAGAAGAATCTTTTTCCACACTATCAGAAGAAGTCTTTTCCTCTTTATTATTAACCACACTATCCGAGGAAGACTCTTCCTCATTTTCACCGATAACAGAAGAATAGTTAACAGTCTGTTGCCCATCTAATAAAGGTAACAAACCAGCCAAAGAATTAACCTCGATAGGATCTCCTAAAGGTGTTCCTGTTCCGTGAGCTTCGATATAATTGATTTTATCAGGGGTAATAGACGCATTTTTCCACGCTGATTGAATTACCCTCTGTTGCGCTTTGCCTGAGGGCGCTGTTAAACCATTACTACGCCCATCTTGATTAATGGCGCTACCATGAATTACTGCCAAAACCTTGTCACCATCAGCTAAGGCTTTATCCAAGGGTTTGAGGATAACTACCCCACAACCTTCCCCGCGCCCATAACCATCGGCATCTTCCGAGAATGTCTTACACTTGCCATCCTCCGCCATCATCCCTGCTTTTTGGAAGGTTTCCGTCAATTCAGGGGCAAGGATTAAGTTAACTCCGCCCACTATGGCGCAGTCACACTCACCGTTTTTAATACTATTTACTGCTAAGTGTACCGCAACCAAGGAGGATGAACAAGCTGTATCCACACTCAAAGAAGGCCCAGTTAAATTAAAATTATAGGATATACGGTTAGAGGCGATCGCACCTGAGTTTCCTGTGCCAGAATAAACATTAACCCCCCAACCATGTTTCATCTGCAACTGGGCGTAATCTTGGCTACTGATACCCACAAATACCCCCGTGGCACTACCCGACAATTTTTCTGTCGTCAAATGGGCATTTTCCAGCGCCTCATAAGCCACTTCTAATAATAAACGCTGTTGAGGATCAATATTAATCGCCTCTCGAGCAGAAATACCAAAAAACTGTGGATCAAATTTGTCATAATCTTCTATATACCCCCCGAAATTATCGATGTTCGGGCGCAGATAAGTTTTACTGATATTGTTATTACCTTTAGATAAAAATTGCCAATATTTATGAGGGTTATCCGCCCCCGGAAAACGACAAGCCATGCCGACGATGGCGATTTGCTCTGTTTTATTAGCTATGCTTTCTTCGTCTTCTACAGCAATAACTTCATCAGTTTTTAGCTCCGACAAATACAAAGATAAACTTTTTATATTAGGGTAATCATAAGCCAAAGTTGGCGACAATTTACAGTTTAAATAATCTTCTAAATCCGCCGTAAGCTGAACAGCTTGGACAGAATCAAGTCCATAATTTATAAAAGGTTGTTCTATATCGATTAAGTTGGGATTTACTTGTAATCTATTAGCTACATTATTAATTAACCATTTTTGTATTTTTATAGCTTTTTTATTTCCTTTAATATTAATAGTAGAAACAGTATTTTTTATTCTACTAATATTATTGAAATATACCACTTTATGTCTAATAGAATTAGAATTTAAATTCCATTGTGCAACCACAGGAAGATTACCATCTAAAAATTCTTTTTTAGACGCATAACGAGCAATTTTACCACTAGAGGTTTTAGGAATACTACCTGTGCGAATTAAGACAATAGAATAAACCTGTAACTCATGATTTTCGGCAATAGCTTGGCGAATGGCATCAAAAATTTCCTCTTGCAAAATATCATTTTGCTTCAACTTTTGTAAAAAAGTCCTTTTAACCTCAAAAACCACAACTAATTGTTCATCATTTTCCGTTTCAATGGTAAAAGCAGCACCACTTTCGGGGTTAATAGCTGGATGAATATGTCCAACACTTTCTTCTATATCTTGGGGATAATGATTTCTACCACGAATAATAATTAAATCCTTTAATCTTCCCGTAACAAATAACTCTCCATCACCAATGAAACCTAAATCGCCTGTACGCAAAAAATCCTTTTTTTTTCCATCCTTTGTTTCAGCATGAAAAGTATTTTTTGTCAAATCTTTTTTTAACCAATAACCTTGGGTAACGCTTTCCCCCTTTACCCATATTTCCCCGACACTGTTATCAGGGCATTCTAAGAGGGTGTCAGGATTAACGATGGCGACTTCTAATTGAGGAGATATATTACCGCTACTGACGACTTTTTGTATATCAGTGGTATTTTCGGGATTAAAAACAATTTCGTTTTGTTGTAATTTTGTAGCCGAAATATTTTTGATGGTGGGAGATTGATAAGGATTTGCCCCAGAAACAATGAGGGTGGTTTCTGCCATACCATAACAGGGATAAAAACTCTTTTGTTGAAATCCGCAATCGGCAAAATATTGGCTAAATTTAGCGATGGTTTCAGCCCTGACGGGCTCAGCGCCACTAAAGGCGAGTTTCCAATGGCTTAAGTCTAAATCTTTTTTTTGCTTGGGGGTGACGGAGTTAACACACATTTCATAGGCAAAGTTAGGGCCTCCTGCGGTGGTTACTTTATATTTACTAATGGCTTTTAACCAACGGATGGGGCGCTGGAGGAAGGTAACGGGGGGCAGGGTGATGGTGTGAAAACAGGAGTAAATTGGTTGTAAGATACCACCAATTAAGCCCATATCATGATATGGTGGTAGCCAAAATGAGCCCACGCAATGTTCGTCGTTATGGAAATAATCTTTGATTAGTTGGGAGTTATGAATAAGGTTACCATGACTGACTATAACTCCTTTGGGTGTGCCTGTAGAACCGCTGGTATATTGTAGGAAGGCTGTTTCTGATGGGCTGATGGATTCTGGTTGCCAGTCTTGGGCGACACTGGAGGGAATGTTATCGGTGGTGAGACAGGTTATATGGTTATTTTTGGTTAATTTTTGCTCAATTTTCTCTTTGAGTGCCTGAGTCGTAAGAGCGAATAATGCTCCTGCATCTTTGATAATAGCTGATAGGCGGGTATAGGAGCGATTAGCCCTGGGAGGATAGGCTGGGGTGGCGATGACTCCTGCGTATAGACAGCCGAAGAAGGCGGTGATAAATTCTAAGCCCGGTTGATATAGTAATAATGCTCTTTCTCCTTTGGCTTTTTCGCTTTGGAGTTTGTGGGCGATCGCCCTTGCTTGTTGATCCAATTGATGATAAGTTAGATAATCAGACTCGTTCTCACCATCTCCTAAAAAGGTGAAGATAAGTTGATCTGGGTGCGAGATTGCACGCTCTTGAAGAAGACTTACAAAATTAGAGTATCTAACGTATCCCATGTATATCGAATCAACCTGATTATTAAGTGTTTTTATAATTATGAAACAATCTTTAACAATTCACAATTACGAATTGTCAGATCATACCATATTAACAATTGATAATTAATAATGGATAATGGATAATTAATTTTCTTTGTTTAGTTCATTTCTGATCGTTTTTCTTAAGTTTTTCGCTTTTTATTCTCTACATCAAAAAAAGTTAAGATAAAAAAAGGGAGAGTACATACTCTCCCCTCAATTTTATGGGCAATTTATTTAAACGATTAATGAAACGAAGGTTAGAATTACATTAAACCTAACTGGGAGAGAATTCCTTGACCAGTTAATAACTCGGTTAAAATACCGATTAAGAATCCTAACATTGCTAAACGACCATTCCAGTTTTCAGCAAAAGCGGTGAAACCTAATTTTCCTTTATCTTCCATAACTAATCTCCTATATATCTATAATTGCAGTTTAGTCAACTACTTGATACTTAATGTAACATAGATTTTTGAAGTTGGCAACATTTTGTTACATTTTTTTGAAAATGAGTTTAGAGTGAGGTTTGTAGGTGGCAGGTGCTAGGGAGGTTTCAGGTTTCAGGTTGCGGGTGACAGGTTATAGTTTGTTAATTGCCCATTGCCCATTGTTCATTGTTAATTGTCCATTGTTCTACGGTTTATGAAATAATGACAGTAAGCAGTATTTAAAATAATTTAGTAATTAATTATGAAAGCTAATTGGTGGCAACGCCTGACAAAAATAATCGTTGCAACAGTATTAATATTTACAGGGGCGATCGCCCTTACCCCTACTCCATGGCAGAATGCCCATGCCATCTTGGCGCAAGGGGATGCGATTACCGATCCAGAGGCAATATTGAGATATGCCCTGCCCATTGAAAATAAAAACATCAGAGAAGTTCAGAGTAACATCGAAAAAATAGAAAAAGATTTAAGATCAAAACGTTGGAAAAGAGTTGATAAAGAAGTAAGAAACGCCGCCTTTGCCCTCAAACTCCATGCCGATGACATCGCCCAAGATGTACCCGCTGAATTTGCCGAGCGCTCCCAGGAATTAGTAAATGCGATCGTCGAAGAAGTAGAAACCTTACCAGAATTAGTCGAAAGACAAAAAAGAGAAGAAATCCTTGCTGTTAGAGAAGAAATTTTAGCTAACATTACCGAACTAGAAGAAGGAATGGTCACAGGATTTCCCTTTGAAGTACCCCAAGATTATGCTAATTTACCTCAACTAAAAGGCAGAGCCAAAGTAAACATCACCACCACCCAAGGAGATTTAATCCTAGTGGTAGATGGCTACAGCGCCCCCGTCACAGGTGGTAACTTCGTTGACTTAGTGCAAAGAAAATTTTATGATGGACTACCCTTCATCCGTGCCGAAGACTTCTACGTCATTCAAACAGGAGATCCCGAAGGGCAAGAAGTAGGTTTTATCGATCCCGACACTAACAAATATCGTTCTATTCCCCTCGAAATTTTAGTACAGGGAGAATCCGAGCCTATTTACGGCTTTACCACCGAAGATGTGGGAATGTACCTAGCACAACCAGTGTTACCCTTTAACGCTTATGGAGCAGTGGCTTTAGCCCGTCCTAGCACCGACCCCAATGGTGGTTCATCCCAGTTTTTCTTCTTCAAATTTGACACAGAAGTAACCCCCCCCGGTTATAACCTCATGGACGGCAGATTTGCTGTATTTGCCTATGTTACCGAAGGTGCAGAAGTATTAGAAAAACTAACCCCTGAAGATAAAGTTATTTCGGCGGAAGTAATAGAGGGCGCTGAAAATTTAGTTTTACCCCAAGCATAGATAACCCTCGTTTGGGATAAAATTTATAGTTTTGTAAAGGTGTGAAGAATTGACAATTAACAAACTATAACCTGCAGGGATGTGCCATGGTACGTCCATTAAAGGTATTAAGTTTTAAGTGATGGAGAAATGGACTGATAAAAATGAATTATCAATTATCCATTCTCCATTATCAATTAACTACCCTACTTTAAACTGAGCCACATTAGATTCTAACTCCTGAGCAACCTCAAGCAATTGACGGAAAGAATCCGAGAGCTTGGTTACAGATACCGTAGTTTTTTGCGCTACCCTTGCCACATCAGTCATTTTTTCCCCCACATTTTCCGAGTTTTCCGACTGTTCAAAGGCCGCTTCGGCGATCGCCTCTACCAACTCATTAATCTGAGAGGTTGCCGCCGTAATTTGGTTAAGACTCTGACGGGTTTCTTCCACCAGTTTACTACCTTCTACCACCTGTTCATTACCTTGTTCCATGGCCGTTACCACTACTTTTGTTTCCGAAAGAATATCCGTAACTAGCTTATCAATGTCTGCCGTTGCCGAAGCCGATTGACTAGCCAAAGTTCTTACCTCCTCAGCAATTACCGCAAACCCTGTTCCTTGCTCCCCTGCACGGGCGGCCTCGATGGATGCCTTCAAAGCCAAAAGGTGAGTTTGAGCGGCAAAACGACCGATCAGACCGACCACATTGGAAATATTTTGGGTGGTATCCCCTAAGCGTTTCATCTGTTTGGTGGCCTGTTGTACCGTTGTCCGAATTTCCATAATTGATTTTACGGTACGATTCATGGCTACTTCACCCATTTCCACACTTTCTTGGGCCCTTTGTAGCACCTCCTCTGCCTGTTCAGCATTTTCCGCCACCAGGGTACTAGAATTACTCATGGCTTCGATGGTTTTTAGAGCTTGGGTAATGTTTAATACCTGCTCCTTGATTTCCGCTTGTAAGACATTGACATCATTTTCGTTAATGGTGGTGGTTTTGGTTACGGAGGTAGCGGCGGTTTGTACCTGAGATACAATTTTCCTTAAACTTTCGATGGTGGCGTTGTAGGAATCGGCAATGGTACCGATTTCATCTTCGGTAACGGTGGCTCGGATGGTTAAATCCCCTTCTGACACTGGATCTACCTGCATGAGAAGGTCTAAGGCTCGTTTTTGTAATAGTTCTTTTGCTTGTCTTTGTTCTTGTTCTGATTCTTTTTGGGCTTCTAATAGATTTACCCTTTCTAAACCTAAACCGACTTGGGTGGATAGTTGGCTAAAGAGTTCAATTTCTCCTGATTCCCAGTTTCTTTCCCCAGAGCATTGATGACAGATTAATAAACCCAATAGTTTTTGATCTACTAAGATGGGGGCAACGAGGTTGGCAATGACTCCGAAGGGTTTTAATTGCTGTAGGTGACAGTCGGTTAACCCTGCTTTGTAAATGTTGGGGGTAGCTTGAACCCTTCCTTGTTGATACCGTTCTACGTACTTATCGGCAAAACAGGGATCGGCAATAACTGCCCCTAGGGCTTTGGGATATTCTTCTTCTACGGATTCGGCGATAATTGTTCCCTGCCAGTTTTCATCAAATTCATAGACTATGGTGCGATCGCTCCCTATAGCATAACGAACGTCGTTAACTACTTGTTCTAAGAGTTCTTCTCGGTTGGTTTTTGAGGCAATGGCGAGGGTAATTTCTTTGAGTTGTTCAGCACTACGGGCGGCAATCATTTGGGATTTGAGTAGCCCTACCCTATCTAGGATGACCCCAAAACGAAGGGCAATTTGACCCATAAAACTGATTTCTTTTTCTCCCCAGGTGTGTTGGTTTTGACAGTGGTGGGCGATGAATAGGGCAAACAGTTTTCCTTGGCTAATGATGGGTACTACTAAATTAGATTTAATTTGTAGTCGATACATGAGGGCTTCATGTTCGGGGGCAAACCCTGCGTTATAAACATCGGTGGTGGGTACTACCCTACCGTTAATGTAGGCTTGTCTGAGTTCGATGGGAATACAGGGATCGTTGATTTGTTCTTCTAGGGCGCTGGGAAATCTGGGATCTCCTGCTTCGTTGGAAATATAGCCACTCCAGTCGGGTTTGAAACGGTAGATAACGAGACGATCGACCCGTAGAATTTTTTTGGCTTTTTTGAGGGCTTTGTTAAATACTTGGTTTACGTCCTCTTCGTCAAGGGTACGAGAACCCGTAATTTCTTGGAGGAGAACCCCTTTTTCGTTGTCGAGTAATAGCATTCCTTCGTTGTTGGCGATGTTGGCGGCTAGTTCGTTAAAGGTTCTCGCTAGTTTACCGATTTCATCATCTCCTAATATTTGGGCTTGGGTGTTGTAATCCCCGGCCATAAATTTTTCGGTGGTACTTTGTAGGGCTTCTACTCTCTGGGCGATCGCCTTGCCAAGAATAATGATCAGTAAAAGACTAAAGAGAATTACACCGATGGCTACTTGGATTTGGAAGGTAACGCTGTTTCTTAAAATGGAGTTAAGATCCCTTTCAGGAGTACCACGAACGATAATACCCACGGAGTCCCCTAAACTGTTTTTGATCACTTCGGCGGTGACGGTGTGAATTTCCCCAGCGATGGCGGTACGATCGGATACGATGCGATCGTCTTCTAAAACTGCTCTTTCTAACACGGCGTTATTATCAACGGCAACATCTCTTTGTTCGTTTTCCCCTCGTCCGATGAGGGCGGTGGCCATGCGGAATTCTCCCCCTTCTAGGAGTTTGTAAATGGCGGCATAACCTCCACTAAATTCTTGAATGGTATCTTCAACGATGGTATATTTACCGTTAACTACGTCCCCTGATACTAATACCCCGACCACTTGATCACTATTGAGGGCAAATACGGGGGTAAAGGTATAACGAATCAGGGCAGGGCTGTTGGGTTCAAATAGCCCTAAATTGGGGGGATTTTCTCTTTCTAAGTCTTCCCATGGTACTAATTCACTAATTCTGATTTGTTCTGGATTTTCAATAACTCTACTAACTAGGCCGTTGGGATCAAATAGTTCCCCGGTGCGATCGTTGTTGGCGTTGACGATAATACGGCGATCTAAACCAACTAAGGTGGCATATTCTATGTCACGGGCGCTGATTTCGTTGGCGAGGATTTGTCTGACGATGGCTTTATTTTCTGGGGTAATGTTGTTACCTGCGATCGCCCCTTGAATGACGGCGGTGTTATCGGATTGTCCCCGAAAACCAAAACCCATCTGATTGATTTTAATGCCATAGTTAATTTTGGTGGCTTCTAGCTCGGAGATGGATTGGTTAACTAATTGCGCCCGTCCCCCCGTAATAATCTGGGTTACACTGACCCCCACCAAAGAGGCGATCGCCACGGTTTGCGCACTCAATAATACCAATAGCTGTTTACGCCGTAGGGAAAGATCATAAAACCACTGCACCAAGGGAGACGATTCTTTTTTAACAGTTTTGGGCTTTTGGGGAGAATACAGGGGGGCATCAACTACTAAACGGGTTTTATTATTAGTAGGAATATTGTCAAGATTGAGATGGGGCTTTTGGGGTGTTTGGGTCATGGTTGATAATGGATAATGGACAATGGACAATGGACAATTACAAGGTTTTACTATCCCGAACTGAGGTTAATATAAAGCAGTCAGTCAGAAGCCAGAAAAGGGGAAAAAATTCCCCATCAATTAGTCAACTTTGAACTTACTAACACTTAATTGTAAGTTTTCAGATACCTTAAGCAGTTTACGGAACTTACGGGATACATCATCCACCGCCATGGAAGTTTCTGAGGCGATCGAGGCCACATCAGCCATGGTTTCCGTAATTTCCTCCGAAGTTTGAGACTGTTCGGCCGCCGCCGTTGCGATCGCTGTTACCAACTGGTTAATCTGAGCAGAAGCAGCAGTAATCTGAGTCAAAGAAGAACGAGTTTCTTCCACCAACCTTGTACCCTCTACCACCTGTTCAGTACCAGTTTCCATAGCTTTTACCACCTCATTGGTTTCCTGCTGAATCTCAGCCACCACTTTTTCAATGTCCGCAGTAGCTTCGGCAGACTGACGAGCCAAAGAACGAACCTCCTCAGCTACCACCGCAAAGCCTCGTCCCTCTTCCCCTGCGTGGGCGGCCTCAATGGAAGCATTAAGCGCCAGTAGGTTAGTTTGATCCGCAAAACTACTAATCAAGTTCACAACCTTAGAAATTTTCTGAGTTGATTCCCCGAGTCGTTTTACTTTTTTCGCTGTTTCGGCCACGGTTTCTCGAATGGCAAGAATACCATCTACCGTACGATTCATGGCCATTTCCCCTTCTTCTACACTGCGGTTTGACTGTTGTACCGCTTGTTCTGCCTGTTCGGCACTATCTAATACCAAACGAGCGGACATAGAGAAAGACTGAATACGCTCAAGGGCGGTATTAATGTCATCGGACTGACGGACAATTTCTGTGGCGAGGTTACTAATAAACTCCTCTTGTTCTGTCACAATTTCTGTTACAGCGTGAGATCCTCCCTGTACTTGGGTTACCAGTTTTCTCAAACTCTCAATGGTGGCATTATAGGAGTCGGCAATGGTACCAATTTCATCTTCTGTCACCGTCGCCCTAATGGTCAAATCCCCTTGGGAGACTGGATCTACTTGCATTAACAACTCCAATGCCCGTTGTTGAATGGTTTCCTTCTGTTGCCTTTGGGTACTTTCTGCCAATTTTTGACGATCCAAAAGTTGTACCCTTTCCAGGGCAGGACCAATCTGGGTAGCTAACTGAGAAATAAAACTAGACTCAGACTCCGTCCACTGACGGGGGGCAGAACATTGGTGAGCAATCAACAGCCCTAATAATTCCCCGTCCACAATAATAGGTGTAACCAAATTGGCTTTCACTTCAAAGGGTTCTAACTGTTCAATGTGACACTTAGTTAACCCTGCGGTATAAATATTGGGGGTCGCTTGAACTCTACCCTGTTTATATTTATCAACGTATTTATCAGCAAAACAAGGATCTTTGATCATCGCTCCGAGGGCTTGGGGAAATTGAGAATCAACGGATTCGGCGATAACTGTGCCTTTCCAATCTTCATCAAAGGTATAGATAATAACTCGATCTGCTCTGAGGGCTTTACGAGTTTCAGCGGTGGCTACATCAAAAACCTTGTCTTTGGTTAAGGATTCAGCGATTTTGAAACTAATATCTTTGAGTTTGTTGGAGAGGAAACTATCTAACTGCTGATTCTCAAGAAGCATTACCCTTTCTAGGGCAGGACCGACTTGGGTTGCGGTTTGGGTAAGGAAGTCAATTTCGTAGGAGCGCCAGTTTCTGGGTGCAGAACATTGGTGGGCTATGAGTAGTCCTAATAGTTTATCCTGAACAATAATGGGCGCAACAAGATTGGCTTTGACGGCAAAAGGTTCTAGTTGTTTGAGATGACAATCTGTTAACCCTGCTTTATAAATATCGTTGGTGGCTTGAACCCTGCCACTAAAGTATTTATCAATATATTTTTCTTCAAAACAGGGGTCATGGATTTTCGCTCCGAAGGCTTGGGGATATTGAGGATCAACGGATTCTGATACAATTGTACCTGCCCAATCTTCATCAAAACTATAGACAATTACCCTATCTGCACCTAAGGCTTTACGAATTTCACTTACGGCGATGGAAAATACTTCGTTCACCTCAAAGGCTTTGGTCATCTCAAAGGTGATGTTTTTGAGGAGGTTCGATTGATTGGCGAAAATTTGTTGTTCTAGGAGGAGGTTTTGCAGTTGATAGGTCATGTTATTGACACTTTCACCCAATTGGGCAATCTCATCATCGCCACTAACTTCCACGGATACATCGAAATCTCCTGCGGCAATTTGTTTAATGGTTCGGGAGGTTTTTTCGATGGGGTTAACCACTAATCCTGCGATGGTGTAGGCGATATAACCCACTGCTCCCCCTGAAACCAAAATGCCGAGAAAGATAAGGGTTGTAATGCGATTAACGGGGGCAAGAATAACCCTTGTGTCTCCTGAGAGAATGATGCCCCAATTCATTTCTGAGGATTCGATGTCGATGTTTAGGGGGCTGTAACTAACAATTTGATTGGTTTGGGTTAGTTGGTTTTGATCTTCTATGGTGGTAACTTCTAGCTGGGAGTCTTCTTGTAATGCTAGGCTAGGGAAAACTTGTTCAACGGTTCTGACACTTTCAAAGGTGCTTGGTGCATCGGTTTGCCCGGTAGTGGTTATGTTGGTAGAATAGATGGTATCTGATGAAAGAAATATTTGATTGTTACCATCGACAAGATAAATATTTTCTCCGGTAGTTTCGTAGCTTTCTGTTTTGGCAATAAATCTTTGTAGTTCTTCTACGGGAACTCTTGCCCTTAAATATCCAGTAATTTCATTGGTGCTAGGATCTAATAGGGCGGAGGCGAAATATATTCCATAGTTACCATCCCATTCGGAGATAATGGGTTGACTGACGATCGCCCCTCTGACTTCCCTTGCTTGTTGAATGTAGGTTCTTTGGAAGTGATTGGGCATGGCGCGACCACTACTTTCGGCTAGGGCGTTTCCCTGAGCATCGAATACGGCAATGGTATCAAAATATTTATATAATTGTTGAAAATTACTTAATTGGGCTTGTAATTCTGCTTGATTTCTTTGTTGATAAGCGGCTAGGGATGGTAAAACTTGAGCCATACCTTGGGCTTGGGCAAAACGATCGGCAATGATTAGGTTGATGTCTTGACCAATAATTTGGGCTTCTTCTTTTTGTACTTCGGTGATTTCTCCCTTAAATGCTTGATTTACTGTTCCTCCAATGATGCTACCTACGATTACGATGGGTAATATAGTCAAGGTTGTGGCAATGGATGAGGCTTTGAATCTGAGGTTTTTACTTTGCCACCATTTGATTAACCCTTGGGATGAATCTGAGAGTGGAGACATTTTTGTGGGGTTTTCTGGTGGTGAGGGGGATGATAAATGGTTATTATTGTTGTTTTCTTTTTGATTGGAGGATTGGGGAGAAATCTGAGTCATGTAATCTACCTCTTTATTTTTTATAAGTATCTATACTTACAACTTTCAATATTAAATGATTAATAAGTGTTGATAATCCTAAGATCTACACTAATTTTAGCTTAATTAAGAGAAGGTCTGGCAGAATAATTATTAGGTTTTGATCAAAAGTGAGGTGATGGGGGATTAGGAGGAGGGGAGATGAGGAGTAGTTCTTGGTTTGAGGTGTTAAGTATCAGGTATCAGGTTCAAAAATTTAGAACAATTCTACATTAATTAATGGTCTTATTTTCACTTCCTCAATAACCTCGTAAAAACTTTTCATATTTTTAACCACCCCACCTGCTAAAAAATATGAGTAGGTAACATCAGTTATTAATTGTCAATTGTTCATTGTCAATTTAAAATTCTAGGTTGGCTAATCTTGCTTGTAACATTCCGGGGAATAGTCGATAATAGCGTTGGTTGAGGGGGGAAGGATGGGGAAGGGGAGATATGAGGGTTTGTTTCTTGACTAGATTTCCTTGATTATCGGTGGCATTTAGTGTGACTTGAATACTTTTTTGATAACGATGATCTTTATCTGCCCAAAATTGATTAAATGTTTCTTTATCGGTATAGGGTTCAAACCATTTAAATGCTTCTGTGCCGAGGGTGATAATATGATTTCCTTGCCAATGAATGGTTAATAATTGTTCTATGAAAGGGCGAAATCTTCTTTTTACTCTTACTCCATAGGCTTTGTTTTCTGGGGGTTTATAAGGTACTGTGTTTGTTAATAAGAGGCGATCGCACACAGCCATTAATTTATCTTTGTCATTGGTACTCTCTTTATAAATAGCTTGATAAAAACCTTGGCGAACCAATGTACCAGAAGCCCCGATCAAAGGTTGTCCTGCTATGACTTCATCGCGCCCTAAATCCCGTCCGAAAAAGCAAACGTTACTTTTTAGGTTGCCATAGTAGAGAATAGGCTTAGTGGGATTTTTTTGGGCAGATTCATAAACGGGAATATCTAAGGGAAAATCAGCACTTTGGGCTTCTATCTGAATGGCGTTGATTAGTTCTTCTAAATTTGACATGAGATATTAATGGATAATTGACAATGGATAATTACCTTTATGAAAAAAAATATCACCAATACGCAAAAAAGTCGAAAGTATTGAGGATTAAGGGCAAAAACATAAAAGATTAATCGTTCTGTTATCCTATGCTCTCATGGTTTATTGGCATTTTAACGAAGAAAGATTAAGCCAAGGTAGGAAATTTAGGGATAGAAGCAATTAACTTTTTGGTGTAATCCCGTTGAGGATGGTTAATAATTTGTTCTGTGGTGGCAATTTCTTCTATTTTACCTTTGTTCATAACCATGATGCGATCGCTCATAAACTTAACCACACTCAAATCATGGGAAATGAAAATATAAGTTAAACCAAAATCCCGTTGTAACTCCTTAAGTAAATTCAAAACCTGAGCTTGAATAGAAACATCTAACGCCGATACCGACTCATCACAAATAATCAACTGAGGATTAAGAGCCAAAGCCTTGGCAATACATACCCTCTGGCGTTGCCCCCCCGATAATTCATGGGGATAACGATTAAACCAATCAGGAGATAACCCCACCCTTTCTAGCAAATAGGCAACCCTTTCTTTGCGTTTACGACTATTACCGCCCATCTTATGAATTTCCATGGGTTCAATAATTGTCTTACCGATGCTCATGCGAGGGTTAAGGGAATTGTAAGGATTTTGAAAAACAATTTGTAATTCTCGGCGCAACTTACGTAAACGAGGATCATTTTTTTTATATTTAGCTAAATCTTGACCCATAAACTCTATTTTGCCTGAAATGGGATTAATTAATCGTAATAACGTCCTTGCCAAAGTTGATTTACCACAACCCGACTCCCCCACCAAGCCCAACGTTTCTCCCCCAAACACCTGAAAACTGACATCATCCACCGCCCAAAAATAGTCCGCTGGTTTTATGCCCCAAGAAAAAATCCCGGGTTTGCGAAAACCAACAATTAAATTTTCCACGGCAATTAAAGGCTTATTCAAATTAACTTCCTTGGGGGGTAAATTAATCTCGGGAATTTCCCCATCATTGGCCATCAAACAAGCCACCGTGGGCAAATATTCTCGATCTTCATCCAAACGGGGACGACAGGCAAGTAAACCTTTTGTATAAGGACTTTGGGGATTTAATAACACATCTTGTGCTTTGCCATATTCCAAAATTTTTCCCTGATACATTACCGCCAAGGAGTCGGCAATATTGGCAACCACCGCCAAATCATGGGTGATGAAAATGACGGACATTTGACGGGTTTGGGCTAATTCTTTTAAAAGTTCTAAAATGGTGGCTTGGACGGTGACATCAAGGGCTGTGGTGGGTTCGTCAGCAATGATAATACGGGGATTACAGGAGATTGCCATGGCAATCATTACCCTTTGCAGTTGCCCCCCACTCATTTCGTGGGGATAGCGTTTAAGAATTTCCCTTTTTCTCTGATTTATGTATTGATTAACTTCTGTTGGTGAGGGGTTGATATTATTGGTTTCGGTGTAAAATTCTTGGGTAAGGGTTTGATCGTCTGCTAATAATTTTACTTCTTGTAAAAGGGCGATCGCCTGTCGTCTGGCTTCACTTTCGGATATTTGTTGATGTTGTAAGATGGCTTCGGTGATCTGAAAACCAATGTTATATAAGGGATTGAGAGAACTCATGGGTTCTTGGAAAATCATGGCAATTTTACCCCCTCGATATTCCCTTCTTTCTTCTTCGCTCAAACTTTGTAAGTCAATGGGGGATGATTCTGTATTATCTTGATACCAGATTTGTCCGTGGGTTTTACCATTCCCTGCAATTAAACCCATAACAGCTAAGGAGGTGACGGATTTTCCTGATCCTGATTCACCAACAATGCCGAGGGTTTTTCCCGCTTCTAGGTCGAAGTTAATTTTATTGACGGCGATGGATGGTTGATTGTCATCGTCAAAAAATGTTACTTCTAAATCTTGTACTTCTAATATTTTCATCGCTTCCCTTTTTTTTTATAATAATTCTAAAAGATAATCCTACATTGACAAATTTACCCTAGTTGCTAGTTATCGGAAATAATACTGAGGCTAACATTTTGTCCATCTTGTAGGGGTTGACTACTTCTGATAATTAGGCGATCTGATTCCTGTAAACCTTGAGTAACTTCGACTCTGCCGTTACGATTATCACCGATAACGATGGGACGGGCTATTACTGAGGGTTGACTACCATTATCATTTAAAACGAATACGGTGGGGTTATTCTCATCATTTCCGCCTACTTCTAGGGCATTTTGGGGAATGACGATGGGAGGAGTGCGATTGTCGGCGAGGGAAACTCGGGCCAGTAAACCGCTATTGATGGATAGGCTATTGGTATCGAGGGTTATTTCTACGGGAATTTGCCTTACGTCGGCATCGGCGGCGGGGGAAATGGTGGAAACGACTCCGCTAAAGGTTTGGGTGGGATATGCGTCTAAACGGACGGTTACGGGGCGACCAACGGAGAAGTTTTCGAGGTCTAGTTCTGATACGGAAATTTGTACTTTTACTTGGCTAAAGTCACCGAGGCGCAGTATTTCGCCCCCTCGTTGAACGAGGTTGCCTGGTTCGGTGAGTCTTTCGAGGACTCGTCCTTGGTTTCCTGCGCTAATTTGGGTGTAGTTTAGTCTTTGTCTGGCTTCTGTGATGATAGCTTGTTGGCTTTGAATTCTACCATCGATCGCACTTACGGCGGATTCTCTTACTCTGACTTGGGATTGGGCGGAGGATACTTCTTGGATGGCGGTTCTTTCTTCGGTTTGGGCGACTTCTAATTCTCTACGGGCGATCGCCCCTTCTCGGTTTAATTCTTCAAAGCGGTTAACGTCGGCTTGGGCTTGTTGGAGTCGGACTCGGGCTGATTCTACTTGGGCTTGGGCGTTGTTAATTTCGGCTACGGCACTTAATCTTTCGGCACGTAGGGAGGACAATTCCCCTTGCGCCCTGGTGAGGGCTGATTGTAGAATGGTGTCGTCTAGTCTGGCGATGGTTTGCCCTTGGGTGATGGTATCCCCTACATCCACAGTTAAGCTCAATAGTTGTCCTTCTACCTGCGATCGCACCACAACTTCTCTGACTGGTTGGGTAGTGCCAATATATTCTTGGGCTTCTTCTAGGGTTTCCCTATTTACCCGAACCGCATCTACGGAGGGGGCAGAGGGTCTTTCTTGCCCTTCTCTTTCTTCTTGGGCTTGGCTATGATTTTCCATCATACAACCCCCTAGAAATGCACAGTAGAGGGCGATCGCACATAGTTTTCCGAGTCTGTTTACTACCATGGGATTTGTGAGCTAATTATGTTGTGAGGATAAATCTTAAGTTTTGTAAATATAAAAACGATTTTATTGTATCACAGGGATTTTTTTTTGGTAGTAAGTAGTTAATGAATGGGCTTTTTTTACTACTAATAAATTAATTTAGCCACTGATAATTTTCTCTTTAATGAAGCCTTCCAAATTGTGCCATTGAGTAGGAGTAAATTTAACAAAATTAACATTAATTCCCTCTGATAACTCGATTCCTTTTTCTAACATTAAAGTCATTACCACTTCAGATACAAATAAACCGACTTCTTCTTCATTAGAATTATTTGTATCTATTAATAATGTTGCTTTTTCTTCTGATGATATGTTTATTAATATTTCACTAAAAGTATTAAATAAATCCTGCTCATCTTTACTCCAGTCTGGCATAATTACATAATTATTACCGTCTGCCATGATACTAATTACATCATCAAATAATTTATTATTGACTATGTCCTGATTCTCACTATTAAGGGTTATTTTTGCCGTTATTTTAGGTAATATTTTTTGCCATTGCGACTCCTCGAGATTATCAATAAAAGTAAAATTAAGAATACTTTCTAAGTCTAATTCTTCCTCCATCATTAGATTCATGGCAATACCAGATAAGAATAAATTAGCATCTTCTTCAGTTATACCAGTGGTGTCAATAACGAGGGTTATTATGTCCTCCCTCTCTATATTGGGATTTGATTCCTCCGAATCCCCTTTACTAAGAGGAGAGTTGTGAGCTAAGGTAGAGATGAGGTTATATAATTCTTCGGTTAAGGTTTCTTCGTCGCTTTGCCAGTCAGGGGTAATTAGATAGTTGGTGTTTGTTAATTTTAAATTACCTGTGACATTATTTTTTGTGACATTTTCACGATTTACATGGATAGCGAGAAAATCTATATATTGAGTCACATTAATTGTGAATCCATTATAGTTATTCTCTATGAAATCACGTATATTTGATAGTCCTGATTGATCTTGAGAAATAATTAAAAACTCGCTCTTTGAACCTTGTAAAAATATATCTAAGATTAATTTAGAAACAATTAAAATATCATAAGAGTTGTTATATTTATCATTTAATAACTCTATAGCGTGAAGGGTTTTAGAAGTTAATAAATATTGATATAATTCATTCTTTAGATAATTTGAATTAGCTGATAAGTATATCTTGACTCGCGGTAAATCTAAGAAATCTTCTATATGGCAAAATTGATTGTCATTATCAACGAAAATTTTTAGTTTTTCGGAATATTTATGAAAATCTTGAATAATTTGATATATTTGAATCCTTGATTGACTATAACCTTGTCCCGATAAATATTTAATACGATTAATAGTTTTGACAGTAAAAATATCATTAACTGGCTTACCTTCCATTATATTTTGTAATTGTTCAGCTAGGTGCTTCGGAGTATAATTATTGAGGTATTTTTGGTATGCTTTTTGTTTATATTGTTCAACTAATTCGGGATATTGAAGAAAATATTTAACCTTGTCAACTAACTGTTGAACGTTGGAAAAAGTCTCATACTCTTCTCCTTCCGAGAATAAAAGATTCATCCCTGACTCTTCACTTAGCCTATCTGTTAATAAAAAACCTCCAGAGGAAATAATTTCAAAAAAGCGTAAATTCAAATCTCCATTAAGACTTATATTAAGAGATATAAGGGCTTGAGAGTATGCTTTTAAGGAGTCTTTTTGAGATAATCTCCCGTACCAAAAATTGGGTATTTCTTTTTGTAAATATTCTAATATTGCTTTTCTTCTGGGATGAAATTTACTTGCTTGTCCTACGAAGATAACTTTATCCTTAAATAAGTTAGGACTAATACTAGGATCTTCAAAATTTTGACTTTCAGAATTATCAATCAAAGGATTAAGAAATAAGCCAGGTAACCAGTATAAATTTTTTAATCCAGCTAAGTGATAGTACCAAAGATGATGGCGTTTATGATCGGTTATATAAAAGTCATATTTTTCTGATTTGGCATACTGAATCATTTTTTCTAGGGGTTGATTCCCATGCTGAGTATCTCCCAATATTAATACTTTAGGACAATTTAATGCTTGAATATTACGAGGGATAACATTAAAAAAAGAGTCAACTTTGGCAATAAATAAATCTGGTTGCCAATCATTTTGATGTTGTTTTAATATTTTTTGAGGTTCATATTCACTACCAATATGTAATAAATTTATGACATTTTCTTTTTGTTGTGGGGTACTGGTAATATAAATTTCATTTTCAGAAAGTATGGGCTGACGCTGATTATTAATTGACCAATGATGAGAATATAAGATTTTTTTATTTTTTAACGCAGCATCATTTATTGATTTATTGTAAATGTTCCCAATTCGAGGATTCGTAATTTGCATACAGGATTTACCTAAACAAGATTGCTTATTACTCGGTAAATTTGTTGTTTCTAATATTTCCGTGGACTTAAAGAATATTGAGGTACAGTTTTTGTAAGTATAACTAGGAATTAAACCATAAAAATCTATTTTCTTAAATCCGAGTGATAATAGTAAATTAATAGATTTATCATACTCATATCTATCGGTATTATCAAATATTAATAAACCATTATGTTTAAGTTTATTTAAGCTAGTTTCTAAACAATTGTTTCTATTAATTCCATCAACAATAACTACATCAAAATACTGATCGGGATATTGATTAATAAAATCTGCATATTTCTTCTCATCAATTTCTAAATTTAATTGCACATTATCGGGCATTTTTTGTTTAATTTGATCATACCAACTCTGATCGCTTTCAATGGAGATAACTTGTTTTGCTTTACTTGCCCACCATAAAGTAGAGTTTCCGCCACCAAATTCAAACACTATAGAATCAGGCTTTATTTTATCTTCTAAAAACTCAATAGCTGGATAGGTGTACCAAGGAATGGGTTTACTTTCAGCATTAACAGGTTTACCTTGAAATAGAGAGTTAAGCCATCCTGAAGTAGATAAATAATTAATCCCTTGAATTAAATTCCCTGAAATTTGTTGCCAGTTTGCTTCTAAGATTAAACAATGGGCTAAACGAATGGATAGATTAGATTTGAGTTGAGGATTTTCGTTAATTAATTGTAAATATAGTTGCGATGCTTTGCTAAATTCTTGTTGATTAAAATATTGATTAGCTTGATTTAGTTTAGGCTGTAAATCTGATTGATTCATGGTTTTAAGAATACTTAATTATCTTTCACTTTACCCGATTTTTTGAGAAGTGTAATCAGTATTTTTTTGAAAATATGAAGTGCGATAAATTATAGGGTACGATCATTCTGTACAAGTTAAGGAAGCCAGTTTTCATCGAGGATTTTGTCAAGATATGCGATCGGCTTGTCAGGAAAAGTATTGAGAGGAAGTTGAGAATGTTTACTGGCTAGTTTTCTCCCATCTTCATAGCATAAATTAAACTGATCTCGAAGATGATTCTTAAGACTAGGACTATCTATCAATAATCGATTAATTTGTTTGCGAAAATTAAAAATTTCTCTTTCCCAATGTCCTCTATTTCTCTCTCTTTCAAAATCCCAATAGCCTAATTTCAAAAGATGTTCTATTAGTCTCATTAATAAACTTTCGAGTTTTCTTTTATCCCTTTTACTCAAATCTAATACTTCCTCAATCAAATTTTCCCAGTCGAGGGAATCTAAATCTCTATTCTCTAACTTTTTGACGGTTTCCAATACCCAGAGATTATAATCAGTGTCATACAAGTTTTGAGGTTCAGTTTTTAATGGAGCTACCATATCTTTTCACTCTATTTTTTACATAGATCTAAATTATAGGTTATTTTCAGATGAGGTAAGGTGCGATAAGTCTTATGAGGGTTAGAGTGGGAAGAATGTTTGGGAAGGGGTACGGTGCGATCGTGTTTTAGGAATGGAGAGGTGCGATCATCTTAGAAGAGAAGGAAAATTTAATTATTATCTTGAATAGCATCGAGAACTTGTTTCACAATTTTGGGATGCAGGGTTTTCTTACCGTGAAATGGTACAACCACTTTAGTTAAATTCTTTTGATAAATTCTGTGACTGCCCTGAGTTCTAATTAAAGAAAATCCCGATTGAAATAACAGTTTTTCAGCGGAATTAGCATTTAAACGAGGTTGTTTAGGCAACTTGAACCCCCAAATTTATCATTGATACTTCTTTTTGAAGTAATAATTTTTTTTCTTCTTCTGAAAGTGTTGATAGATATAGTTCAATCGCTTCGAGAATATTTGACTGAATTTCCGCCAAAGAATCTCCCTGAGTTTGACATCCTTGTAATTGCGGACAGTAAGCATAATAGCCAAATTCATCTTTTTCGATAATTGCTGTTATCTGATAGTACTTTGAATTCATCATCAGTTAAATTAGAATCAGTTTTTCAGTTTAAAATTATCATAGTCTAAATAAATAATTTACTCCTAGTTTAGCATTGTTTTGAGGGATTAAAGAACAGCGATCGTGTGATCGTTAAAAGTAGTGATCGCCTTTTTGGGAATGAGGAGGTGCGATCGCGTAGCGCCACTTCGTGATCGGTGTTTGAGAATGGGTAGGGTGCGATCGCCCTTACTCACAGATTATCATAATGAAAACGACAAGCAAGACAATAAATTTAAGTAGCACTAACCTAATTAGATAAAAATTAATTCTCGTAAGTTTTTACCTCTGGGGATTCTGGTTCTTCTTGCCCCTCATCAAGGTTGGGATTATTCGGAATGGCAACCACGATCGCATCTATAACCCGATTAACACTAATAATATCTAACCCGAGATCACTAGGATAAGTTTGCCCTTTAGGAACGATCGCCCTTTTAAAGCCCAATTTAGCAGCTTCCTTTAATCTTAACTCCATCTGAGAAACAAGGCGCACTTGTCCCCCCAAACCGATTTCGCCGATTAACACCGTACGAGGATCAACAATACGATCCCGAAAACTGGCCACAATGGCGATGGCCATGCCCAAATCCGCCGCCGGTTCTTCTACTCCCAAGCCCCCAGCCGAAGCCACATAGGCATCTAGTTTAGAAAGGGGAATCCCTACCCGCTTTTCCAACACCGCCAAAATTTGTTGTAAACGGTTATAATCCACCCCCGTAGTAGAGCGTCGGGGAGAAGTGTAACTGGTGGGGCTTACCAGGGCTTGTAACTCCACCACAATGGAGCGTGTACCCTCACAAGAAACAATGGTAGCGGTGCCGGGGGCAAGTTCATCCCGACTACTCATAAACAATTCCGAAGGGTTCAAAACCTCCACCAAACCATGATCCACCATTTCAAAGATGCCAATTTCGTGGGTTGCTCCAAATCTATTTTTCACCGAACGCAACAGACGATGGGATGCGTAGCGATCGCCCTCAAAATATAATACCGTATCCACCAGATGTTCCAATACACGAGGCCCTGCGATCGCCCCTTCCTTAGTCACATGACCGACAATAAATAAAGTAATACTTTCCCGCTTTGCCACCTGCATTAAAGCCGAAGTACATTCCCTCACCTGAGACACCGAACCGGGGGCAGAATTAAGACTCGAATAATGGAGAGTTTGAATACTATCAATGATTGCTACTTGAGGTTTTAAAGATTCCAACTCCTTTAAAATTTCCTCCAAATCCGTCTCAGGCATCACATAAAGATTAGGAGAAGAAGCCAAACTAACCGCTCCCTTTTGTTCAGAATCTTCGTTCTTTTTCGGCTTTTTACCATTGCCATTATGATTATTTTGCTGCTCTATCTCTAAGGCCTCTTGCGCCCCCACGTGCAACCTAGTCGCCCTCAATTTGATTTGTTGCCCCGACTCCTCCGCCGATACGTAGAGAATACGAGGAAGACGCAAAGATAACTGATTCGCCGTTTGCAATAATAACGTAGATTTACCAATGCCAGGATCACCCCCAATTAAAACCAACGAACCGGGGACAATACCACCCCCCAAAACCCGATCTAACTCTCGATAACCCGACTCAATGCGGGGTTGTTCTTCCTCTGTAATATCAGAAAACTTTACCGAAGCCCTTGGCTTTGCTTCCGTATTACCCGTATGAACTTGACGGGTTTGAGACTGCCAACCAGCCCGACTAAAACTTGTTCCCCCATTAGTTACAGGATTGATGATTTGTTCTTCCAAAGTACCATAGGTATCACAATTAGGACATTTACCAAACCACTGGATAGACTCAGCCCCACAGGCACTACAAATGTAAACAGTTTTGGTCTTAGGCATCTGTCTTCTAACCTATACATCTACTTTTATTACTTCGATTATGCTATCAAAAATAATTTTTGGTTCAATTTAATTTAAGAAAGTTAACAACAAGATTGATATTGAGAATTTTTCAGTGTAGGAGATGGGGAGTATGGGTGATAGTAGCTTATACTCAATCCCTGAATCAAAATATACCTTAGTTCAATTTATTGAACGATAAACTGTTCGCCTTGTAATTCATTGCAAGGGCAATAATAATATATTTTTTGAAATTAATCTAAAGTGATTATATAACCAAAAAAATAGGGGATAAGAAAACCCTTAACCCCCATCAAATATTAAGCTAAAGCAGGAACTTTCTCAGATTCCTCAACCTTCATACCATCAAAACTTTGATTACGACAGAAAATTTCACAGGAATTATTGGGACTTTCAATGAGCTTGATTTTTTCTAATTCAACCCCTAACTTACTTACAGGCTCTTTTAATAAAGTAGCAATGTAAAAAGCAATATTTTCGGCGGTGGGTACAGTATCAGCAAAATGGGCTATATCTTTATTTAAGAAAGTATGATCAAAAGGTTCTACCACATATTCATCAATGACATTTTGCAGCGCCCCTAAATCCACAATCATTCCCGTACGAGCATCCATTTGCCCTGTGACAGAAACTTCTAAATGATAATTATGCCCATGGCCGTTAGGACGAGCGCACTTACCATATATTTCTAAATTTTCTTCATAGCTTAACTGATTGGACGCTAAACGATGAGCCGCGCTGAAGTGAGTTTGAATTGTTAAAGTTGCTTCCATATCTTTTCCTTGATAATTAACCCAAAGTTGAGGATGTTCGTATAACAGAATGTCAGTGAGCGGTAAATGAGGATTTAACCTTTGCCAAATTACCCTTGCAATGTTTTCGGTGGTGGGCAGAGTTTCCTTGAATTCCTCCCATATATCATTAAGATAACCATAGTCTAACTGACTGGTAACTTCATTTTTAATAACTTTTTTCACATTAGAGAGATTTTGCACCATGCCATATTGATCTAATTCTCCAATCAAGGACACAAATAATACATAATTATGTCCATGGCCAGGGAAACGGCTATTAGGGCCAAAACGCTCTTGATTTTCTTGCTCTGATAATTCGGGCAACCAATAACGGTGACTGGCGCTGAATTTGGCTCGGCGATTGACAATACATTTCATTGCAATAGTTATGATTTCTGGTTGCTGATTCTGTTTCTACTTTATCATTTTTTCCTTTACCTAACTTAACATTTCTTTAATTTTTGAAAATGTCTATTTTAGAAGTAGATAAAATAAATCTCCATCCCAATCCACTAAACCCGCTTGGGCTTTAGGAATATCTCCTGTACCAAAGAAAATATCTACCCTCCCAGCGCCCCTAATGGCACTTCCTGTATCTTGATCTAGTACATAAAGACTGGTTACAGGGGTGATCATCCGCCCATCTGGGTTCAGTTGGGGAATACGGGTATGAATGAGGGCTAATGCCCCGGGAGGCATAATAGATTTATCGGTAGCGATGGATCTTTCATCGGTAACGGGTACATTTAAACTACCCATGGGGGGTTGTCCTCCTGTTTCATTGAAAAAGATAAAACGATTGTTTCGGGGTAAATAGATACTCAATTCATCGGGATTATTTTCTAAATATTGCATCAATCGGGGTAAACTCATCTCTTCGGCAGGTACTTTGCCATCATTAATTAATTCTCTTCCCAAGCTGACGTAGGGATAATCCGTTGCACCATTAAAGCCGATAGTCATGGTTTGTCCATTGGTTAACCTTAGTTTTGCTGAACCTTGTACCTGTACTAAATAGGCTTCGAGGCGATCGCCCAGCCACACCAACTCATTACCCTGTATGATACTATCAGTACCCTGTCCGTCAACCCCTTCTAATTGCGCCCTCGTGGGATGAGGCCTATTCCAACTATCAAAATTATTCGGTCTGCGGTAGAGAGGATAACGAAACTCATCAGTCCTTTGACGACTGGCACGATATACTGGTTGAAAATAACCCGTAAAGTGTACCGTACCTTCTCCATCATGACCCACAGAACGATAAAAACGAAACTCCCTTTCGATAGCTTCTTGCAGTTGTGCAGAAGAATGGGAAGTGGCCAACAACTCACGAAAACGCCGTAAGGAAGCCATTACTCGCTCACGGGTAAACCCCGGCACAGAATAATTTTCATAGGCTTTTCTCGCACTCTCCGTATTCATGTATCGTAAACTATGGTCAATAGCCCGAATTAACCTTTGTCTATCTCGGCTCAAAATTTGAGTGTCTAATACTTCCATTGGTAAACTTTCTACGGGCTTTAATGGAATGTTTTGAGCAAATGAAGAAGGGATAAAAAATAATCCTAAACCGATATTTATTAAACTAACTTTTGACAAATTAAATATCAATTTGCTTAAATTAAGACTATAAACAATTCTTTTTTGATTTTTTTCTTTTTTATTTATATTATTAAAAAACATTTTGTATCATGACTAAAGTAGCTATTTTTGGTATGGGTTTAATGGGATTACCAATGACCCAAAAACTGGCAAAAGCGAATATACCTGTTATGGGTTACAATCGTTCTGCTGAAAAATTAGAACCCTTAAAAGAAGAAAAAGTTCCTGTCACAACTAATCCCCAAAAAGCTATTGACTTCGGTGATTGTTTGATTTTGATGTTGTCAGATTTTTCCGCCATTAAAGAGGTTATTTTATCCTCTAATGTTTCTTTTGCCCAAAAAACAGTCATTCAAATGGCTACCATTGCCCCCGATGAGAGTAAGCAGTTATTCAAAGAAATCGAAGCAAGGGGGGGAGAATACTTGGAAGCACCCGTTTTGGGTAGCATTCCCCAAGTTAAGCAGGGAGAATTATTATTAATGGTGGGAGCAACACCGCAACAGTTTGAACAATGGCAACCTTTATTTAAAAATTATAGTCCTCAACCCACTCTAATTGGAGAAGTAGGGAAAGCGGCTGCCTTGAAATTGGCTTTAAATCAAATGATTGCAGGGTTAACTAGCACTTTTGCCCTTAGTTTGAGCTTTTTACAACAACAAGGGGTATCTATTGATATTTTTATGGATATTTTGCGTGATAGTGCTTTGTATGCACCTACTTTTGATAAAAAGTTAACAAGAATGGTTGAGGGTAATTATGATAATCCTAATTTTCCCACTAAACATTTATTAAAAGATATTAATTTATTTTTGGATGCTACAGAGGATAAAAGTATTAATAATATTGCCCTTAAGGCTATTCAATCGGTGGTGCAAAATGCCATGGAAAAGGGTTTTCAAAATGGAGATTATTCGGCATTAGTTGAGGGAATAAAGGGTTAATATTAAGTATTTTCAAGTTTGATTTAGAAAATATATTATCACTCCCCTTGCAATGAATTATATAAAATTCGAATAATTCGTTATTAATAGATTCTATTTTCCTACCCTCACCGTGTAATGAATTACACGGCTAATAGTTTGTCGTTCAATGAATTGAACTAATATGAAATATAAAAAAGAGCTCTATAAATATAATTAGGCTGGAATTTTATTTTAGAGACTTTATTTGTTGCAAATATTTAAGTATTTCATATAAGATATATTTAGTTCGGGAATTTACCATAAAGTATCATTTCTATAAATTCTTTAACCCAACACCTGATACCAAATCCGAGTTAGAAAATATCTCATCCCTCGCCTTGCAATGAATTACAAGGCTAACAACTTATCGTTCAATAAGTTGAACTAAAGTATATTTTGGTTGACGGATTTAGTATGATACCTTGATAAAACTATAAATTTTATCCCGAAATCAAGTTAGTTAATTACCCTAATTAAACAGATGATTTTGATAAATATTCTCGGAGATATTCTTCTTTAATCATTTGAATTGTCTTAGATAAATTGGTTATATATTGTTCTTGATTAAGGTCTATTTTTTGTTTTACAAATTGAATTTGGTTTTGTTTTATGGTGTAATTAATTCCTAAATAGATAATGGTTTTTAATGCTTGGTTTAAGGTGCGATCGCCCATAGAAACTTTTCGTTTAAATAGTGTTATATCAATGGGTGTTTGATGGTTAATTAAATATTTAATAATCCCTAAAAAGTTAGTCCATATTTCCTGATAATAATTTTCGTCAAAGGGTTCGTGTTCCTTTTTTTTATTACTTGTTTTTAAAACAATATTATTTCTAGCAGTGGAAGATTTATTAGTATAATAATTTAGCTCAGAATTAGTAACAGGTTTAATATCTATTATTCTCGGCTCATACTTACCTTCTTCTGAATCAGAGTTTTTTCTTTTGTGTTTGTTAAAATCAAACTCAATTATAATATCATAGGTCTTATTCTCTTGAATATCATTAGAACCATGACCCCACCAACTTCCTTCAATTCCTTTATCTTGAGTAGTAATATCACATAAATTAAAATATGTTACTAAATAGCTAATATTTTTATTATTTTTGGCGGTATAACTTTTATGAAAAACATTACTAAACCAACAATTTTTGATCAATAATTTAGGAGCAGAATTACCCATGCCACAGGGTTCAAGTAACTTCAATTCCCTAAATAATTTTTTGGTTAATTGAGCAACAGTAACAGTTAAATCTATCTCAAGGATAGGTTGCAATTTAGTTATATCTAATTGTTGTTTCAACTTTTGATTAATACCGTCTCGAAATAGAGGTAAATTTTCCAAAGGTAAAGCCAAACCAGCGGCAAAAGGATGCCCCCCAAAACCCGATAAAAGATGTTGTTGGGATAACACTAAATCATATAAATTAATACCGCTCACTGAACGAGCCGAACCCCGTGCTAAATTAGAATCATTGGTTATCATGGTGCTAAGGAGAATAGTAGGGCGCCCATATTCCTGACTGATGCTACTAGCCACCAATCCTAATACCCCCGTTTCCCATTGATTATCTTCCAAAACAATGACAGCGGTGGTAGATAAATCTAAATCATCTACCTTCTTACGGGCTTGTTTTAATACTGTTTGTTGTAATTCCTTGCGGTTAAGATTAGCTTCCTCTGTTTGTTTAGCGAGGGTTTCAGCTTCCTTACTATCTTTGGTGGTTAATAATTTGACGCAAAAACTAGCATCCCCGTGGATACGACTGACTGCATTGATACGGGGGGCGATACCAAAAGAAATGTCCATGGGGCGATCGCCATTAGCCTTGCATAACTCTAGTAACTTTTGAATGCCACAACGCTTGGTTTTTGGTAATTTTTTAATGCCCTCTTGGGCAAGATAACGACAATCTCCCTTTAACTCCACCAAATCCGCTATTAAACCAATGGCAACCAAATCCAGTAAATCTTCCACTGGTGCGGTAGGAATATGGGGAAAAGTCTCATATAAAGCCTCCATTAACTTATAAGCCACCGCAACCCCCGAAAGATGATAGAGAGGATGGAAATCAGCAAAATAACGGGGATTAATAATAGATACTACCCTGGGGCGATCGTTTGGTAAAGTATGATGATCAGTGACAATTATATCTATGCCCAATTCTTTAGCATAATCAATCTCCCTTAAATTAGTGCTTCCCGTGTCACAAGTGACAATTAAACCGACTCCCCCTTGATGTAACTTATCAATTCCAGCACAATTTAAACCATGAGACTCCTTAAAACGATTAGGGATATAATAACTTAACTGTATATCCTGCACAAAAAACTGTCCTAACCCTTCCCATAACACAGAAGTGGAAGTAATACCATCCGCATCAAAATCACCCCAAATACATACCTTTTCACCCTTTTCCCATGCCTGACTAAGACGATTAACAGCCCACTTCATTTCCTGCCCAAAATCAAAAGCCGACGTAGGTTGATAGTTGCGACTATCTAAAAAAGTGCGTAACTGTTTTTCTTCCCTAATACCTCGATGCCAGAGAATTTGAGAAACTAACTCCCCCTTAGAGGGAATATCTTTTGTGTATTCCTGAATAATGTCTTGAAACCATTTTGGAATATCGTAGATAGGGGAAATTTTCCATTGATTAATCATAGCGACTCAACCAAAAAATTGATAATTAACAATAATTGATAAAAAAAGTTTGTTAATCTGATTCAGGATAAGATGAAAGTATTATTTTTCCACACCCTAAAACTTGATTAATGTTTCCTGTTGCCTATTTCCTGCCTTTACCAGAAAATGTTATCTCAAACAAAGGTTGTGTTATATCAAGTCCCCTTGATCACTTACAAATCAACAATATCAATATCTTAGTTCAATTTATTGAACGAATTACCGTTAGCCTTGTAATTCATTACACGGTGAGGTTATCAAGACACAATCTATCTATCACTAATTTAGCGAACTTAATATTAGTTGAGGAGAGAGATATTTAGGACAATTTTCCATTAAACAATTATTTTAATTTAATACAAAAGGTGGGCATTGCCCACCCCAGAAAAAACTACAATAAACCTTTTGCCCTAGCACTTAAAGCATCAGCCGTTAAACCATTAAACGCCATCAACTCTCCAGCGCTGGCGGTGGTTTCTCCCCGTTTCCAAGCAAAGGTATCCCGTTTAACATTACTGCGTAACATGATAGGCTCTAACATTCCGCTAGTACCACCCGTTACACCAATTAAAGCATCACCTCCAAAGAGAGCCTCAAAACCAGCATCATCAAGGAAATTACCATCCTTAGCGGTACAGGTTTCCCATGCCACATCCGTAGGACGATATAAGCGACGGGGATTGATTACAGAAACGATACGCACCCCGATTCCTTCGGCTTCTAAGGCTTTAGCCGCTTCAAACACAGGAATTAAGGTCATATCACCGATAACCGCAAAAACAACCTTTTTACTTCCCTCAGATTCATGGAGAATTACCCCGCCTTTTTCCAAGGCTTCTTTTGTTTGATCAAAGGTGGTGAGAATGGGTAAAGGAGACTTACTAACAGTGATGGTAATGCCCTTATTTTTGGTATTTAACGCCCATTCATAGCAGGCTTGGGTACTGTTGGCATCACAGGGAAAGAGGGGAAATACATTGCCGTTACGCATCATTCCTGCGAAGTAATTTTCCACCTCGGGGCGTTGGTGTGTCCAACCGTTGCGCCCTTGTTCCAATGCTCCTGCGGTAAAGAGGGTAATGGTGGAGGGGGTTTCCCTTCTTAATTCCGCCATGGCTTGGGTAACGGTTTGCCAGATGGGTAAGCCGTTGATGGCAAAAGATTCGTATGAACACCAAAGGCTACGCGCTCCAAATAAAGCCTGTCCTACTGCTAAACCTGCACAGGCATCCTCACTCAAAGGCTCATAAACCTGCCCTTGGGGTTGTTGGAAGTAGGTTTCGTCGGTGGTGGGGTGGAGGATTTTTAAACCGATGTTGATGTTATTAATACCCGAAGCGGCGTTACCGTCGGCGTTGGTAACGATAAAATTAGGATCTTGTTTACCCACATGGACAACTAATTCACCCATGGCGGTGGTTGCTACTTTTTTATCTCCACCCACAGGATATTCAGTGAGGGGTAATGTGCCTAAGTCGGGGAGGGGTAATTCTTTCTCGGTAACTGCCACTTCAACGTTAGGGCCTCCATTGGCACGGGAGAAGTTACTGCGCACTAATTCCCAAGCCTCTTTGGATAAGGCTCTTTCTTGGAGGGCGGAGGCGATATAATCTTTATCTAGGCTATCTCCAGGGTAAAGGTTATGGGATTTTGAACCAGTTTTGTGGACTCCAGCGCCCTTTAGCTGTTTGACGATGAGGACAGTTAGTTTACCACCGAGGGAGGATTTGGCGGCTTTGTCGGTGGCTTCTAAAACGGCTTGGGTAAATTCGAGCCTTTTAGCAAAAGAAAATTTGGTACTATCTACATATTCCCCTGGTTGGTTGCTGTCATCGTAGTCTTTGGCGTTGACGAGGATGACTTCTTGGAAGCCGTTGCCTTGCCAATAGGCGATCATTTCTTGGTTGGTTTTGGTGGATACCATACTATGATGCTCTTGGGAATATCCATTCCATACGAGAATGGGTAAAAAGTTGGTGGCTTGGGGATAAGCGGTGTTGAAGTGTCCAAAGCTACTCATGATATAAGGTTCTCCTAATCCGCCATCACCGATGGTAACAGGGAAAAGAGTGCCGGGGTGGAGTTTTGCCCCTGCCATGGCGAAGTGTTGGCCTTGTCCGAGGGGGCCTGCGGGGTTGAGGAGTCCGGGGATTTGTCCTGAAAGGTGTCCAAGAAGTCCGTGCATTTCCCTAAATCGGTTGCCCATGTCTTCTACGGTGTAGATACCCATTTTTTCAAGGGATTGGTCAAGAAAAACGGTGCTGTAAAACCCAGGGGCGTGGTGTCCTACTTCGGTAATAATGTTTTTATGTCCTAACATGACCAAGGCTGCGATCGCATCGGCGATACTGGCAAAACCCCCCGGATGTCCTGATTGTTTGGTGGCGGTGATGTGTAGGGTTAGGTAACGTAAGGCATCAGCGGCGAGGAGGGTTTGATATACTGCTTTTTTGTCGGTGGCAGAGGCGATGGCGGTTTGATCCTGTGCGATCGCACTTTGTGTGCCATATTCAGCAAAATGGGGTAAGTCTTCTTTAAAGTACTGTATTCCTTGATAGAACGGGGAATTTGTCATGATTTCCGTTGATCCCTCTTAATTAATGCAATTGATTATTAGCTCAATTTTATCAAGTAATGGCGTTAGGTGAACTGTATATGATTTGTTGTTTGGGTTGAGCAATGGGCAATGGACAATGGGCAACAGGCAATAGGCAATAGGCAATAGGCAATGGTGGTATTATTTTTAATAATCAATGGTTTTGGTCATAAAAATATATGGCATTGCTTAATTATGCTATGAAATCTAGTTGAATTACACTAAAAACTAAGACTTCTCAATATTATAACCGTTTCCCTTTTCCCCGTTCCCTTTTCCCCGTTCCCTGTTCCCTTTTTAATGTATTAACCAACACATCTACAATAATAGAAGCGAAGATTTAGTGATAAATTGGACTTTAACCAAAAAAAAGTCATATTCAATGATCTTTTGAGTACCAATAATTGGTAAATTAACCTAAATATTGATATTAAGCACAAATAGTAAGATGAAAGCATTAGTAATAGGCGGAGACGGTTACTGTGGATGGGCAACAGCCCTACACCTCTCCAATAAAGGATATGAAGTAGCAATTCTCGATAGTTTAGCCCGTCGTCACTGGGATGACAAATTGGGTTCACAAACCCTAACCCCCATCGCCCCTATCCAGAAACGTATTCAACGTTGGTATGAGTTAACGGGCAAAAAAATTGAATTATTTATCGGTGATATTACCAATTATGATTTTTTGATCAAGGCTTTTCGTAAATTTGAACCCGAATCAGTGGTACATTTTGGGGAACAACGCAGCGCACCCTATTCTATGATTGATAGAGAACACGCTGTATTTACCCAAGTTAATAACGTAGTAGGTACTCTTAATATTCTTTATGCTATCAAAGAAGAATTTCCCGATACCCATCTCGTCAAACTAGGTACTATGGGCGAATATGGTACTCCTAATATTGATATTGAAGAAGGTTATATCGAAATTGAACATAATGGCCGTAAGGATTTATTACCCTATCCTAAACAACCAGGTAGTTTCTACCATTTAAGTAAAGTACATGATAGCCACAATATCCACTTTGCTTGTAAAGTATGGGGTATTCGTGCCACTGATTTAAACCAAGGTATCGTTTATGGTGTCTTGACTGAAGAAACTGGCATGGATGAAATGTTGGTTAACCGTCTTGATTATGATGGTGTATTTGGTACGGCTTTAAACCGTTTCTGTATTCAAGCCGCATTAGGACATCCTTTAACCGTATATGGTACAGGTGGACAAACCCGCGCTTTATTGGATATTCGGGACACTGTAAGATGTATGGAACTGGCGATCGCCAATCCTGCTGATGCTGGACAGTTTAGAGTATTTAACCAATTTACCGAACAATTCAGTATCAATGACTTAGCTTCCATGGTACAAAAAGCAGGACAAACCATCGGCTTAAAAGTGGAAGTGAATAACATTGAAAACCCCCGCGTAGAAATTGAGGAACATTACTTCAACGCTAAAAACACCAAATTATTAGATCTTGGTTTACAACCTCACTATCTCTCTGATTCTCTCCTCGATTCTTTACTTAACTTTGCGACTAAGTACAAAGATAGAGCTAATTTAGAACAAATCTTACCCAAAGTATCATGGCGCAGATAATCAGATTTTAAGCTCATTTATCTAATTTAGGGGTTGAATAATCTTCAGCCCTTATTTTTTTTAGAAAATAAAAAATCTTCCCTCTCCACACAGAAGAAAGAAGACACAATAATACTAATTCCTTTTAATTACTTAAACCCAAAAGACTAAGTTTCAGAAGGAGATTGCTGATTAAGCAAAGGCGAAAAATATGCCACCAACGCCCCCAAAATAAAACCAATTACATTACGAAATAAAGGTAACCATTCCGTAGTACGAGTTACCACAGGGCCCATACCAAAAGCAATAAATAAAATTCCCCACAAAGGAGAAATAATTAAAACCCACTGCCAAGCAAAAACCTGTCCTTCCTTACGGGGTAAAGCAGCCAAACCAAAAATAACACCCCCCACCACAGAAGTAATTAATGTTAAAATCCATTGTTCTTGAGGTAACCCAGGTACAACCAAACAACCACCATCCTTTAAGCAAGTTTCCACCGTATCCATAGCCGTCACAATGGAATTATTTTCCCCATTTTCACGAACATAATACATATTACCAAAGCGAGTTTGCAATTCAATCCAAAAAGTACGAGGTAACAAAGGATAAACATCATCCCCCACACTAAAAGCCAACAAATTACCCCCCCTGCCATCGGCCACTAATAAAATACTCTGTTCATCCAAATTCCAAAACTTAATTACCGCCCTACCCGGAGATTGATCATATTGAGTTAATACCCTTAACTTCCATCCCGTCTCCTGCTCAAATTTATCAAACTCTTCGATTAAATATTGTTCCTGCAAATCTGGCAAGTAATTTGCTAAATCTACCACGGGGGTAACTTCACTAGGTAGCAATTCAGGATTGTTAACGGCTTGGGCTGGTTGAGGATTAAATAACCACGTTGTTAATGTTAATAAGCAAATGGTTAAAGATACGAATATTTTATTAAGAAGACGACTGTGCATAGTTTCTAACGAAAGATTACTTTTTGATAAGGGTTTTTAAGGTTTGTTACAAATATTAACTTTTATTTTAACTTACCTTCGGGAAGGAAAAACAAAATTAGCTAAAAAAATAAAAAAGAAAATAGATTAAAAACAATTTTTCTTAGTTTACAAGCCATCAAAAAGGTTCATTTTCAGGTAAACTTCAAACAGTCTATTTCAATCTACCACCTTGGAAAAACAAACTAAATCCATCTACTGGCAACTAATTCCCTATATTCGCCCCCAGTTGAAAACTATCATGGGAGCATTATTTTGCACCATCGGATTTACAATTTTTTGGCCTATTTTGGCTTGGTTAGCAGGGGAAATGGCGGGTTTTATTGGACAAGGGGATTTAAATTCTATTGTTTCTTTAGCTGGATTATCGGCAATTATATTTTTTATTCGAGGGGTGGTGCAGTATGGGCAAGATACTCTCATGGCAAAGGCGGCCTTATATATAGCTCTCGATTTACGTAAATTAGTTTATGGACATTTACAAAAATTAAGTCTCAGTTATTTTGAGTCAGCGAAAACGGGAGATTTATCCTATCGTCTCACTGAAGATGTGGACAAAATAGGAGAAGTTGTTAATAAGATATTTCAGCAATTTTTACCTAGTATTCTGCAATTAATTGCGGTTTTAGGGTACATGATTTACGTTAATTGGCAGTTAACTATTTCTACTTTAATTGTTGCTCCTTTAATGGCTTTATTGATAGGTGCTTTTGGTTCAAGGTTATTGGATTTGACGAGAAAAAGTCAAAATCGTATTTCTAATTTATCAGCATTAATTACCGAGGTTTTTGGTGGCATTAGATTAGTACAGGCTTTTGCGGCAGAAGAATATGAAATAAATCGTTTTGGTATTGAAGCAGAAAATAATCGAAAAAGTAAGTTTGCAGCGGAAAGAATTAAGGCTCTGCAATTTGTGGTAGTGGGTTTTTTGGAGGCGATGAGTGTCATTTTGTTATTCTTCCTTGGGGGTTGGCAAATTTCTCAGGGTAATATGACGGGTACTGATTTTGTGAGCTACATTGCAGCGGTGGCTTTGTTAATTGATCCTATTTCTATTACTACGAATAATTATAATGAGTTTAAGCAGGGGGAGGCTTCTGTGGAGCGTATTTTTGAGTTGTTAAATTTGCAACCTTTAGTAGTAGAAAAAGAAGATTCTGTCATTCTTGAAAAGGCGACGGGGTTGGTGGAATATCGTAATGTTAGTTTTACTTATAATGATGATAAATTGGTTTTAAATAATATTAATTTGTCCGTTAAAAAAGGAGAAACGATCGCCCTTGTGGGTACTTCTGGAGCTGGTAAGAGTACCATGGTAAATTTGTTACCTCGCTTTTATGATGTAACGGAAGGAGAAATTTTAATTGATGGTATTAATATCAAAGATTTCAGCATTAAAAGTCTTAGAAAACAAATTGGAATTGTACCCCAAGAAACTAATTTATTTTCTGGTACTATTGCCGATAATATTGCTTTTGGTCAAACTAATTTTGATATAGAATTAGTAGAAAGAGCGGCGATAATTGCCAATGCAGATCGTTTTGTCCGGGACTTAACCCAAGGTTATTATAGTTATGTGGGAGAAAGGGGCATTAGCCTATCGGGAGGACAAAGACAGCGCATTGCGATCGCCCGAGCCATGTTTTTAGATCCCCCCATTCTCATTCTCGATGAAGCCACCTCTGCCCTAGACTCGGAATCCGAAGCCCTTGTACAAGAAGCCTTAGAAAGAATTATGCAAGAGCGCACCGTGTTTGTTATTGCCCACCGTCTAGCCACCGTCAGAAGAGCAGATCGCATCTTAGTATTAGATAAAGGTAAAATTATCGAATCAGGTAATCACGAGCAATTATTGGAACAAAATGGACGATATGCCCGTTTTCACGCCCAGCAGTTTTATGAAGACTAATAACCTCGCAATGGATTACGAGGCAATCTTGTCGGGGAATATCCCTTAAGCCAGAGAAACAAGGGCTAACTGTTGCATCTTTTTAAAAATATTGAGAAAACCATTAGCACGGGAAGGAGTTAAACTCGCTTGTAGTCCAGTTTCTTCGATAAAATCAGGCTCAATGGAGATAATTTCTTGGGGGGTTAAACCATTCAAAGACTCAATCAAGAAAGCAACTAATCCTTTTACCAATTGAGCGTCAGAATCTCCTTGATAAAAAATTTGACCATCTGTGACCTTAGAGATAATATAAACTTGAGATACACAACCAGAAACCTTATTTTCTGCGGTTTTATCATTATCTGGTAATGGTTCTAACTTTTTGGCATACCATAGCAACTGTTCATATTTTTGTTTAGGATTTTCCCTGCGTTTGAACTTTTGGACGATTTTATCTAATTTTTCAGGTCTTGTGGTAGAGTTTGAAGCCATTTTATCGAATTGTAAATATGGAGAACATTTAACTATACTTTCTAGTCTAGGATAGAAGACAGGAAAAAAAAAGACGAACTAAAATGAATCACAAAATTTTTCTATTTGCTTCTGGGGGTAATAAGAGTAATTTTTCAACCTTACGGGCTTTTTCAATGTTACTCTTATGGGCTTATTTTTTTGCCCCGATGGCCGTTGCCCAAAGTTTGAATAGGGAAATCACTGGCAATATGGGCGGAAGTGTGAATAGTGGTGATTGTGGATATATTAGAGAAAATCCTCACCATGTGATTAATTTGAGGGAACAAAATTTTTCCCTACATCTTCAGGTTGAAGCTAGTCAGGGTAAGCCCACTTTATTAATTGTTGGGCCAGATAGGGGCGATCGCACCTGTATTTTAGGGGATACCGCCACAGGAAAACTACCCCACATGGGAGGAGTATGGGCGCCGGGGCAATATTCAATTTATGTAGGAGAGTCGGGGGGAAATCAATATCCCTTTACCCTAAGAGTAGTTAACCGTTGATAAAACCTGTATTTACTCAAACTCTCCAACATCTAAAATTTTAGGCATCACTGATTTTGAGCATGAACCATTATTGAATTACAGTAAATGTATAGTATTAAAACTATTATTACTATTCCCTATTGCCTATTGCCAAACAAAACTAAAAATTGTACCTTAATTCACCAACGCCAAATTTTAATTTTGCTCCATTCTCTCCCCATAATTAAGAAGGTTTTCAATGGTAACAAGGCGATTTTGCCATGATTCCACCTGCAGGGGTTGTATGTTGCCATGTTCCCTTGTGTAGTTAGAAAATTGCCCCTTAAAACGTTGTAAGCTATTTTTAGCTTGTCGCAGGTTGCTTTGGCTCGGATTTTCTGCCAATTTTGCTAAGGCTTGATTGAGGTTATCCGCATTAGTTGCCCAGTTTTCTAAGTATCCAGAGGCGATCGCCATTTGACCATTAAGCAAAACAAAATTCCACTCTTGCACGAGGGCTTGATAACGTTGGGAGGCAACCTTAAAAGGCTGACGGTGGGGTAAAAATTGAGGAATCATCGTATCTCCTCCCTGAGTCTTTTGGAAAATAGTTTCTAAATTAGAATCCAAATTTTCCGCCGCAAATAAAGCAAAACCAGAGGTTGGTAAATTACGCAATAATTGAACTTGATCAAGAGCCTCGGTATCGGGAACATTAAGTAAACGAATTCCAGGAATAATTAAACTAGAGCTATTATTTAAACTCGGATCATTCAAAGACTCTAAACGACTCTCAAAACTTCCCGTATCAAGCGCATAGGTCATTAAAACCATCATATCCACCGATTGATTACGAATCCATTCCTCCCAGTTTTGTTGTAAAACATTTAAACGCCCTTGTCTATCCATGGGAAATACCGCCGCCGAAATAGTTACATCAGGATCGATAGCTTTTAGACGACGGGAGGATTCTTGGACAAAACTATCCACTTGACGAATGCGAAAACCTAACCATTGGGACCATAATGGAGAACTAGGGGTCAAGGTTTGCGGATCTACCCCATAGGCATTTTGAAAAGCACGACGACTAACTTGGGTATAACCGAAATTTTGTCGGGTAGTACCATCTTGGAACGGATAACGAATATAGTCATATTGAATGCCATCCACATCATAGTTAGTGACAATTTCTTCTAAAAGTCGATGTAAATATTCCTTGGCTTGGGGGTTAGCCGGATCAATAAATGCCTTTTTAAATCCGGGGGTGCGGTTAAATGCTTGTCCATCCTTGTCTTTTAGTACCCAACTAGGATTACGACTCAACACAGGCCCTAAGTAATTATCAGGTAAATTGAGAAGGCGATTATGTCCTTCATTAGCCCCTGCAAAAATCCAAGCCCAGGCATGTAACTCCATATCCCTTTCGTGGGCGAGTTCAATGGCTGCTTGAAGGGGATCCCATCCCCTCGTCATGGGGTTTTGTTCGGGAGCTACTCGGCTGGGGTAGATGGGGTAACTGGCGTTGACGGTTTCAAAAAAGATCGTATTAATTCCCGCTTGGGCAAAACGATCAAATAATGGTTCTAAATCTGCTTTAGATTTAGCTTTGACGATAGTACCTCGATCTAGCCAAATACCTCTAACTTCTGATTGGGCGAAGTGGCGATCGACAGGGTAGTTATCCCAAAGACGACGTCTAGCGTCTAACCAGTTTTGTCGGGCGTTGTTGAAGTCTTGACTGGCTAACTCGGGAAAGTTTTGAATAATTTGTTGGGCATGGTTGATGGCGTTGTGGGCGAAAATATTGCTATGGATTAAACTTCTCTGTTTATTTGTACCTTGGCTTAGTTGTTGGACTACTTGAGCCATGGAGGTTTTATAGATTTCCTGTTGGGAGTCGGCTTTGATGAGGGTATTTTGCACTCGGTGAACTAACTGTTGTAGTTCTTTGATCATTCGGTCTTGGGGTTGAGACCGGGTAGCTGAAAATAGGTTGTTTTGCGCTACTTGATTGCTGGGGGGGGTTTGTTGAGAGTTCTGGTTTGGGGGGTTAAAAGGTTGTCTGGGGGATTGCTCACAGGGCAACACTTCTCCTAAGGCAAAGGGAGGAACACTATTTACCCCATAACCGTTGAGGATATTGGTTAACCATGCTACGTCAAATTCACTATTACTAATGTTATCTACACCCCAACGCCATCCCAAAAAAGTGGAATGATTGTTGCTAATGACGGCGGGGGGATTACCATCCATGGACCAAGAGGCTTTGGTTTGATTATCTGAGTTGGTGGGGACAATTACTCCCCCGATGAGACTATTGGAGGCTAGGATATTTTTATTATTTTCGGGATTGTTTAACACCAAAGAAGAAGCCTGAGAGATAGGGTAAGCCCAATAAGCGCCAAATACTTCTCTTAAGGTTTGTTTGACTTCCCCGGAGGATGATTCCCCCGTAGGCCCTGAGGCGATCACTTTTCCGCCGTTATTTACCCATGATTTTAAGGCACTGGCTTGGGCGTTGTTGATGTTATTAACGTTGGGTAAGAATAAAACATCTAATGATTGTAAGTCTTGTGGACTTTGCCATTGTCTGGTGTCTAGGACACAGTAATTGATAGAAGAATCGTTTAATCGAGAACTGATTTGCTCCCATTGTGTAATGTTTTCTCTACTTAACACTACTCCTAGTTTTACTTGAGAAGATTGAGCCATGGTGGCAGGGGCGTATAATATACCGCCGAGGAGTATCATTAACCCCATTTTGGGAGAGCAAAATATTTTGTTCAGTTTTAACATCTTCTTCTTTTGTGTAATCCAAATTAATTATGCAAATTATCAGAAATATTAACCATAATCGCTCAAATATCATAGCAATTGATGATCTTATGTTGCATTTTAAGGTTAGGGGCGATCGCCCTGTGTCACGGGATCAAATTTGTCAACAACAATTAAACTTACCTTAATCTTGATCATTTAAACTCAATATAGTATGCTATTAAGTCTGTTGACATATACTCGCAATAATCTAACTTTTACTTACGGTAAAAGACAATTGTAGAGAGTAACAAATATAATAGCAGAACGTAAAACCAAAAAGGTGTGAGGAACTTTTTATCATCATGTTAAAAAATCTAAAAAAATACAACATTTCAGCTTCCACCGTAATGGCTATGACATTACTAACTGGAACTGCCGTTGAATCCGTTAAAGCTAACGAAATTAACAACACAGACTTTACCCTAGAACAAATCAGCAACTATTCTTCTGATACTAACACTCAAGGTCAAGTCACCTCCGTTAACCAACTTAGCGATGTTTCCCCCACAGACTGGGCCTATGAAGCCTTAAGAAGTTTAGTTGAACGTTACGGATGTATCGTCGGTTATCCCGATCGCACCTTCCGTGGCAACAGAGCTTTAAGCCGTTATGAATTCGCCGCTGGTTTAAATGCTTGTATGCAATCCATCGAAAGATTAATCGGCACTGGTGGTGTTAGCGATGAAGACATTGCCGCCCTCAGAAGGTTAATTGCTGAATTTGAAACCGAACTAGCGGCCCTAGGTGCTAGAGTTGACAACCTCGAAGGCAGAGTCGCTTTCCTCGAAGACAATCAATTCTCCACCACCACCAAATTAAACGGTGAAGTCCTTTTCGGTTTAGTGGCTCAAAATGATGACGTTGGCGGACAAGTAACCTTCAGTAACCGTGTTCGTTTATCCCTTGATACTAGCTTCACTGGTAGAGACAGATTAAGAACTCGTCTAGCAGCTGGAAACGTTCCAGCTCTTCAAAACCTCAGCGGTTCTGATATGACTCGTCTTAACTTCGCCCAAAACACTCCGGATAATAACGTAGTGGTAGATAAACTTTTCTATCGTACCCCCATCGGCGACAGAGCTACTTTCTTTATCGGTACAGACTTTGAAACCGATGATGTTCACGAACCTTACAGCCCTTTCACTGATAGTAGTGGTAGTGGTTCTTTAGCCCGTGGCACTCGTTACAACCCCTTAATCTTCCGTCAAAATTCAGGTGGCGGTTTAGGTTTGGTTTATGAATTTAGTGATCAGTTTGAAATCAGCGCTTCCTATCTTGCTGGTAATGCGGCCGATCCTAGCGATGGTAATGGCTTATTTGATGGAGATTTCAGCGCGGTGGTTCAACTTGGCTTTAATCCTTCCGATAGCTTCGGTTTAGGTTTAGCTTACGCCCGTAGCTATTTCTCTGATAGCCCTAACATTGTGGGTAGCACTGGTAGTCCTTTCACCAGAAGACCTTTTGGCAGTGTTCCTACTTCTACTGATAATTTTGGTCTTCAAACCAGTTGGAGAGTTAGCCCCAATATCAACGTAGCTGGTTGGGTTGGTTTTGGTAATGCTGATGCCCAAGATGGAAGTGGTGCTGATGCTGATGTATTTACCTGGAATGCTAATATTTCCTTCATTGATGCTTTAAAAGAAGGCGCCGTATTTACCGTTGCTGGTGGTCAACCTCCTAAGGTAACTGGTGGAACTTTTGGTTCTGAAAGAGATACTTCTTTCATCTTGGAAGGTCAATATAAATATCCCATTAGCCGTAATGTTTCTATCACCCCTGGTGTTTATGCTATCTTCAATCCTAACCATGACGATCGCAATGGTACTGAGGTTGTGGGTGTTGTTCGTACCAGATTTACTTTCTAATTAATTCTGATTTTTGATGACATTTCCCCTAGTCTTTGATGGCTGGGGGTTTTTTTTACATAGGGAACAGGGAATGGGGAACAGGCAACGATGATAGTATTTTAATATCTCAATTATTGATTACTCATTATCATGGGTTTGGCTTTATGATTTTGATAGTAAAAATATTGAAATTTTATAGTAATTGTGACTAAAAAAACGACCTGGAGCGATCGCTTTGAAACCTCTTTAAATCCTATCATTGCTGAATTTAATGCTAGTATAGGTTTTGATATTGAATTAATTGAATACGACTTAACGGGATCTGTGGCCCATGCCAAAATGTTGGCAAAAACAGGAATTATCACCCCCGAGGAAGGGGAAACCCTGGTAAAAGGATTAGAGCAAATTAGGCAGGAATATGGGGCAGGGAATTTTAACCCGGGGGTAGAAGAAGAAGATGTCCATTTTGCCGTGGAAAGAAGATTAACGGAAATTGTCGGTGCGGTGGGTAAAAAGTTGCATACGGGGCGATCGCGCAATGACCAAGTCGGTACGGACATTCGTTTGTATTTACGGGATCAAATTCAACAAATTCAAGGATTGCTCAGAAACTGGCAACTAGCCTTGTTAAACCATGCCGAAAATCATGTGGAAACCCTTATCCCTGGTTATACTCACCTACAACGGGCGCAACCTATTAGCCTCGCCCATCACCTCATGGCATACGCTCAAATGGCCCAGAGAGACTGGCAAAGATTAGCACAAATTTACGATCGCACCAATATATCTCCCCTCGGTTGCGGTGCGCTCGCTGGTACTACTTTCCCCATTGATCGCCATTACAGTGCGGAATTATTGGGCTTTAACTCTATTTACGAAAATAGCCTTGATGGGGTGAGTGACAGGGATTTTGCCATCGAATTTTTGAGCGCCTCTAGCTTGATTATGGTACACTTAAGCCGTATCAGTGAGGAGATGATTCTATGGGCATCCCAAGAATTTAGTTTTATCACCCTCAAGGATAATTGTTCTACGGGTTCTAGTATTATGCCCCAAAAGAAAAATCCCGATATTCCTGAATTGGTGCGCGGCAAAACAGGTCGTGTTTTTGGACATCTACAGGCTTTGTTAACCATCATGAAGGGTTTACCCCTTGCCTATAACAAGGATTTACAGGAAGACAAGGAGGGCATTTTTGATACGGTGAAAACCGTTAAGGGTAGCCTAGAAGCTATGACCATTTTGTTATCTGAGGGGTTGGAATTTCGTACTAGCAGACTAGAGGAGGCGGTTAATGAGGACTTTTCTAATGCGACGGATGTGGCGGATTATTTGGCTTCTAAAGGAGTGCCTTTCCGTGAGGCTTATAATTTGGTGGGTAAGGTGGTTAAAACTTCCCTCAAGGCTGGTAAGTTACTCAGGGATTTAACCCTCTCAGAGTGGCAAGAGTTGCATCCTGCCTTTGAAAATGATATTTATGAGGCGATCGCCCCTAAACAGGTGGTAAAAGCCCGTAATAGCTATGGGGGGACAGGTTTTGAGCAGGTCTATGGGGCGATCGATAATCTGAAAACCCTAATTCAAGCTGAGAATAGGGAATAGTGTTATTATGGTCTGATTTTCAAAGTATCAAAAAATCATAAAAATAACCTGAGTTCGGGATAACATTTTTTAGTTAAGGCAGGGAATAGGGAATAGGCAATAGTAAGGTGAATATTTTTCACTATTTCTGGCTATTATTTAACAATTTTAAAACCGTTGTAAAGTTTTTATCGTCAAGCATGATAGTAAACTAGACTAATAATAATTATCCCGAATTGAGGTTAAAAATATTATTTATAATTCAGATTAAACTACCCTAATTATTGAACAGTTTATAAGTTTAGTGAAAGGGTAGTTTTTTTCTGATAAAAAAGATCGAAAAGTCGGAGCAAAAAAAATAATTAACGAAGATATTAAAACAACTAACTTTAGTTCAATTTATTGAACGTTAATTATGAGCCGTGTAATAAATTATACAGTGGGTGATAGTAAACTTTACTAATCGGATTTGGTATAAAAAAGGAGATATAAAAGTGAAAATAGTATCCTTATTTTCAGGAGCTGGAGGATTAGATAAAGGTTTTGAAAAAGCAGATTTTTCTACTATTTGGGCCAATGAATATGACAAAGATATTTGGCAAACTTTTAGAAATAATTTTCCTAATACTTATTTAGATCAACGCTCCATAACCAAAATTCCTTCCGATGAAATCCCCGATTGTGATGGTATTATCGGCGGGCCTCCCTGTCAAAGTTGGAGCGAAGCAGGGGCATTAAGAGGTATTGAAGATAAAAGAGGTCAACTATTTTTTGAATTCATTAGAATTTTAGGAGATAAAAAACCATTATTCTTTTTAGCAGAAAATGTGTCGGGAATGTTAGCTAAAAGACATCATCAAGCCCTATATGATATTCAAAAGTTGTTTATGGATACTGGTTATATTCTCTCTTTTTCCCTTTTAAATGCAGTGGATTATGGCGTACCGCAAGACCGTAAAAGAGTCTTTTTTGTTGGTATTAGAAATGATTTAAATTTTGAGTTTGAATTTCCCAAAAAAATTGATAAATCAAAAGTGCTAAAAGACGCTATTTGGGATTTAAAAAATAGTGCTATCCCTGCAGTTAACAAAACCTATACCAATGGTGATAAATGTTTAATTGCTAATCATGAATATTTAGCAGGAGGATTTTCCAGCATTTATATGTCTCGTAATAGGGTAAGAAGTTGGGATGAGCCTTCTTTTACTATTCAGGCTGGGGGAAGACATGCACCAATTCACCCCCAAGCCCCCAAAATGCCCTTAGTGGATAAAGATAAACGCATTTTTGCCTCTGGTTATGAACATCTTTATCGTCGTTTGAGTGTTAGGGAATGTGCGAGGATTCAAACTTTTGATGATGATCATATTTTTTATTATGATAACGTCAACGCAGGTTATAAAATGGTGGGAAATGCCGTACCTTGTCAGTTGGCTTTTCATTTAGCAACGGCCATTAAAAAGCAAATACATAATCCCATTGATAAATATCAAGAAAGAGTTAGGTTGCATCCCCAAAAACAACTAAGTTTATTTTAAAATAATTCGATTTCAACACATATAGTCAATCAATATTGGAATGAAAAGCTATCGAATGGCACAATCTTTATGCGGTAAGACTTTTAGAAAAGCAAACTGTCTAAAACATAAATCCACTGTGCGGGGCAAACAAAATCATCAATTAACATCAAGACTCTATTTTTCCAGCGCACCTTAAGTATTACCATTCAAAAGTGTATTTAATCCAAATCCCCTTCCATGACTAATTCTGTAGCTTTACGGGTAGATTCCTTAAATTCTTTGACACTGACTTGATTAAGAAGCAGAATCGCCCCCAATGCCACCAAGGCTTCGCAAAAAAAGACACTACTATAAGCTAACCAAAGATTTGAGCCAAATATTAACTTACCAATATCTAAAACCCAACCCCCGAGGGCGATCGCAATGCCCCGAGCCATAGCCTGAGATAAACCCCACGCCCCCACAAAAGTTCCTGCGGTTTCGGCTACAGTTAAATCTAACATTAAACTTAAAGAACCAATGGTTGTCACCCCAGCGGCAATGCCAAATAAAATCATTGTACCCTTGAGAATCCCTTCATTTTGGGTTAAACCTGAAAAAATAATTAATAGAAAACAGATAGCCACCAACAAACAACCAATTCTAGCAGTGTTTTGTTTGCCAATACGAGGCACTACCAAAAAACCAGTAGCACTATAACCCAATAAAATTCCTACCCCCCAAAAAGAATTAAGCAGGGTGGTTTCACCAATGCCCATACCAAATACATCCCCCCCATAGGGTTCTAAAACTGACTCTTGCATAAATAGGCTAGTAGTTACCATCATCAGAAAAAAGAAAAAGATACCCGTTTGACGAGAAGAAGTTAACACCCTTAAAGCCTCCCGTAATCCGATATTTTGCTCCCTTGCTTCGTTACTGGTGCGCAGATGAAAACGAGAATATTTTTTTTCAATATTCCAAGTGCCGATTAAAGCGAGAATTACCACCACCCCAGAAACAATTAGAAACAGCATATTAATGGGATTTTGTAAATCAGCCACGGAAATTAAAGGATTTTCCTCCATCTCTCCTACGGCTAAATTACCCAAAAAAATATTGCCTGTGATACCACCAATGACGATACCCACCATTAACATTGACCAAATGGTTGCGACAATTTTAGAACGACTTTCTTCCTCAGAAATATCTACTAATAAAGCGGTAAAAGGGGTAGAACTTGCCCCCAAGGCAATACCATGGAGGATGAACATAATACCTAACCCCACAGATGTTCCAATGGTGGTGGGATTCCACTGCCAACCATTATTAGCCTCTATATTTGTTCCTAATATCCATACCAATTGTACGGCAATTAAAATTGTTATCCCTGCCATGACGATTCCTGTGCGGATGTAACCTGTGCGATGGAAGCCAAATAGTTTTTTACCATCGGAAAGTTGTCCTAACCACACCCTGATGGGGGCGACAAGTTGCGACAGGGCAAGAGTTCCGGCGGCTATACTAGCGGGGATAGCTAGTTCTGTAATCATGACTCTGTTTAACACGGCGAGGGTTAAGACTGCCATTAAACCGACTCCAAGATTGAATAAGCCTAGACGAAGGATGGTAAAAATTTTGAGGGGTGGTGGTGAGGTGACACCGTCATCGATGTTAATGTTTTGATAGTTATTGGTGGTCATTTTGGAAAGGGTTATTTTTTATTTATTATTTTTTGACCGTTAAAATCTATTATTTTCCTCTGGTGTGATTTTTCCTTGGTCTTTGAATCGAATGTTATTAATTGAACTAAAGTTAAGGAGAGTTGTTAAATCAACTTAGGGAAAATGATATTTTGATGGTCTTTTGGAGTTTAAAAATGGTTAATTTTAAAGTAAATCTAATAACTAATATAATGTAACAGATCTTGATTTTCATAGGTACATGACTATATCTCGTTATTTTGTGTTGTTGGTTTTTACTTTGTTTATATCTAGTTGTAGTGGTAATCAAAGCCTTGAATCTAGGTTTTCTCCTGATGCTAGTTTGACGGAGGAGGAAGAAATTAATAATAATGATGAACCACAGGGGCAAGATATGGTTATGGAGGAGGAGTTGGAGTTACCTGAGAATTTTCCTGAAGATGTTCCTGTATATGAGGGGGCAAGGTTGATAAGGGTTGAGAATAATAGCTTTATATGGACTTCTGCTGATCCGATTAATTTAATTGTTGATTCCTATGAGCAGGGTTTATTGGGGTTTGATTGGCAGGTGGAAAGGGTGGAAAATGATTCGTTGGTGGCGACGAAGGAGAATGATGGGGGTGAGGTTAGTATAACCATGGGTTTTGAGGTTGTGGGGGATGAAACGGAGTTTAGTTTGGTGGATAGTCGTTTATCTGAAAATACGACTACCCCTGAGGGGGAAGGTGATGATTCTGGGCAGGATTCTAGCCCCACGGTGGGGGCTTCTGAGTCTTTACAACAGTTGGTACAGGTAGGAGTAATTGATGGGGCTAATGAGTCCCTTAATGGGGGGGAGGTGATTAGTCGTCGTGATTATGCCCGTTGGTTGGTGAAGGCTAATAATGTGATTTTTAGTGGTGATAGTGGTAAGTTAATTCGTTTGGCTGAAGGTAATGATGGGGCTGTTTTTAATGATGTGCCAACGGGTGATCCTGATTTTCCTTATATTCAGGGGTTGGCTAATGCTGGGTTAATTCCTTCTTCTTTGACTAATGATCCGAGTGCGATCGCCTTTAACCCTGATCAACCTTTAACCAGAGAGTCTTTAATCGCTTGGAAAGTCCCTTTTGATTTTCGCCAGAGTTTCCCCACTACTACCCTCGATAATATCCGAGAAACTTGGGGTTTTCAAGATGCAAACCAGATGAGTCCTGAGTTATGGCAAAAACTTTATATTGATTGGCAAAATGGGGATAATGCTAATGTGCGTCGTGTTTTTGGCTTTACTAAACTTTTTCAGCCTCAAAAAACTGTCTCTAAGTCTGAGGCGGCCACCACTCTCCATCGTTTTGGTTATCAGGGGGATGTTCGTTCGTTGGATGAACTGTAATTGTTTATCATGTAGGAGATAGTTTGTCATTTTATGTTTATGAATCGTTTTTTGAAAATAGTTATAGTTTTATTCCTCGCCATTGGTTTTATTCTTGGTAGTGCCACCCCTGCCTATGCCCAAGAGATGGTGAATTTAACCTATGCGGATTTGGATGATCAAGATTTTTCTAATCAAGAGTTAGTGGGGGCGGTGTTTGCTGCTTCTAGCATGAGACGGGTATCTATGCGCAATTCTGATTTGACTAATGCTATGATGACCGAAAGTGTTTTGTTGGATGCTGACCTACATGGGGTTAATTTTTCTGGGGCTTTGATTGATCGAGTTACTTTTGATTTTTCTGATCTGAGTGATGCTATTCTCATAGGGGCGATCGCCACTAGAACTAGATTCTATGATACCAATATCACGGGCGCTGATTTTACCGATGCGGTGATAGATCGTTATCAGGTTTCTTTGATGTGTGAAAGGGCAGACGGGGTTAACCCTGTGACGGGCATATCTACCCGAGATAGTCTTGGTTGTAGGGATTAAGGTGATGGGGGGTAGGGGTGATGGGGAGATGAGGAGATGGGGTGTTGTTTGATCATTGTTT
>NZ_JADEWC010000025.1 GCF_015207825.1 Cyanobacterium stanieri LEGE 03274 | reverse complement strand
CCCCATCACCCTCACTCCCCATCACCCCATTTAGTTGATTTATTCATCGCCCTTAGCAGATAATGAAGTATTGACCAGTAAAAGAAAAAATATATGTTAAGAGCAGGAATCGTCGGACTCCCCAACGTAGGAAAATCCACCTTATTTAATGCCGTAGTAGCCAATGCCAAAGCCGATGCGGCAAACTTCCCCTTTTGTACCATTGAGCCCAATGTGGGGGTTGTAGCCGTGCCTGATGAGCGTTTGGAGGTATTGGCAAAAATATCTAATTCCGCTAAAGTTGTACCTACTCGTATCGAATTTGTGGACATTGCAGGATTAGTTAAGGGCGCTAGTAAAGGAGAGGGGTTAGGAAATCAATTCCTTGCTAATATTAGGGAAGTAGATGCCATTATCCACGTAGTCAGATGTTTTGACAGTGATGATATTATCCATGTTTCTGGGTCAGTAGATCCAGTGCGTGATATGGAGGTTATCAATTTAGAATTATCCCTAGCTGATTTAACTCAAGTCGAGCGCCGTGTGGAAAGACTTAAAAAACAAGCCAAAAGCAACAATAAAGAAGCTGTGGCGGAAATGGAAGTTTTAGAAAAAATATTACCCATCCTCAATGAAGGTAAAGCCGTTAGGGAAGTAGATTTAACTCCCGAAGATGAAGAAATTATCAAGCCCCTAGGTTTATTAACCTCAAAACCCGTTATCTATGCCGCTAATGTTAGTGATGAAGATTTAGCCACGGGTAACCAATGGGTAGAGGGTGTAAAAGCAGAAGCTACCAAACAAAATGCGATGGTTGTCATCGTTTCTGCGCAAGTTGAATCGGAATTAGTGGAGTTAGGGGCAGAAGAAAAGGCAGAATTTTTAGAATCCTTAGGCGTAGAGGAAGGCGGTTTACAGTCTTTGATTAGAGCTACTTATGAATTGTTAGGATTACGCACTTATCTCACCACTGGGGAAACGGAAACTAGGGCATGGACTATTATTGCTGGTATGAAAGCCCCCCAAGCGGCAGGGGTAATCCATTCTGACTTTGAAAGGGGTTTTATTCGTGCGGAAACCGTTGCTTATAATGATTTGGTGAGTTGTGGTAGTATGGGCGCTGCAAAGGAAAAGGGTTTGGTTAGGGCTGAGGGTAAGGAGTATGTAGTTCAAGAGGGGGATGTTTTATTGTTCCGTTTTAATGTTTAATTTTCTCTGTTAATCGATTTTTTTCAGATCTTTAAATATTATATTTTTGGATTATTAATAAGTTTTTTTGGATAATTAATAAGGGCGCTGTCATAGGGATATGTAAAAAACACGTCCTTATTTTTATACTATTTATACTGTTAGTAATAATAATTGTTTTGTTAGTCATACTAAATCTGATTGACCAGGATTACAATTATAAGGTATCCAATGACTTTAATGGCTAATATTTAATCGTTATATTAACAATGCAATTTTTACTTTTTTTTACTAATCTGCTATTAATTATTATTTTTTAATACTCGATAGTTGTTTTTTATTTTATATTTTTTGCTTCTTATTTTTATTTCTTTATAAGTCAATATTATTAATAAATAATTCTAACTTTTTCTTTTTGACTAACATAATGGTGCTAATCTATTTTTACAATAATATATATCTGCTTTAGTTGAATTTTAGATACATTCAATATTTTATCAATTACCTAATGTCTGATCATCTAAGACTTTATAATCAAGTTTATTACTAAAACATTGTTTTATTGTTAAAATAAATAAGTGCCAAGAGAAATACATCTTTTATTATAATTTTTAATATTTTTTACTGACTGTTGAAAATAAGTTTGATCATAAATTGTTGAGGAAAAAATACCGAAAACCAATAAAATAGTATAAGTTATTTCTTGTTCTATCTTTTTAACACATCAAATTATTTTTTTAGTAAAGTATATTATAATCTTTTAAAAGCTAAAATTATTACTTTATCGTCATCTATTTATTTTAGAACAGAAACAAAACGTTCAGAGTAGCCCTACTAATATAAAAAAAACTTATTTAAGGCGTAAATAATAAATAAACCTAATGCTATCTCCAAAAAATAAAAATTAATCTCTAACATATTGATAATTAAAAATATATAAGTCATAATATCTTTTACAACATTAAGACTAGGTTAAGAATTATGAAAAACAATCGTCTTTGGACATTATTAATGATTTTATTATTAGGTGGAACTTCTTTATCTCTTACCGCCTGCGGTGGTGAAGCAGAAGTTACTCCCCCTGTAGAGGAAGAAACCATCGAAGAAGGTACTGGAGTAGAGGAAGAAACCATCGAAGAAGGTACTGAAGTAGAGGAAGAAACCATCGAAGAAGGTACTGAAGTAGAGGAAGAAACCACCGAAGAAGGTACTGAAGTAGAAGGAGAAACCACCGAAGAAGGTACTGAAGTAGAGGGAGAAACCACCGAAGAAGGTGGACAACAATAATAATATCTGACGTATCAACTATAGATTAACGTCTAATTTTTGGTGTCAGGAGTTAGGGTAGAAGGAAAAGTTTATTACAGCAAGATAAATTTAATTACCTTTTACCCAAACTTTTTTGTAATAGTCAATCTTATTTTATTTAATAACTTACTAATTGTGGCGTAGTCGAATCATTCCCTATTTCCCACTTCCATGGGAAATTATATCTAAAATCAGCAATGCTGTCATCTTCATTTCAAAGACATACCATTCAAGAAGGATTTTAGTCATAAGTATTGTTCATTACTAATTTTTTCCCCTTTGCAGACAACTTGTTTAACACCTCCAAAGTAGTTAATAATAGGAGATTAGGTTATTACAAAAAATTTATATTTTAAACAATGCGCATATCCTTTAAGTGGTTACAAGAATTCGTCGATATTAATATTTCTCCCCAAGAGTTAGCCAAAACCCTTACTATTGCTGGATTTGAAGTAGAAGATATAGAAGATAGACGCACTTGGGCTGATGGTGTGGTTGTCGGTAGAGTTTTAGAGTGCGATCGCCACCCAAACGCTGATAAACTGAGTCTATGTAAAATCGACATTGGCGAAGAAACCCCCTCCCAAATCGTCTGCGGTGCGCCCAACATCAGAAAAGATATATTTGTACCCATTGCCACCCTTGGTACATATTTACCCAACGTAGATTTAAAAATCAAACCAGCCAAACTCAGAGGCGTAGAAAGCAAAGGCATGGTTTGCTCATTAGCCGAACTCGGATTAAGCAAAGAAAGCGAAGGAATCAAAATCCTCGAAGGAGACTTAAGCATCGGGCAAGACGTGCGCCCCCTTTTGGGCTTAGATGATGTCATCCTCGATATTACCGCCACCGCCAACCGTGCCGATGCCCTCAGTATGGTAGGCATTGCCAGAGAAGTAGCCGCCCTCACAGGAGGAGAGTTAAAACTACCCACCACCGAAATTATTACCCCCAACAATCAAACTGATAACCTCACCCTAGACATCAAAGAAACCTCCGCCTGTCCTGCCTATATTGGTACAATTATCGAAAACGTTAAAATTGCCCCTTCTCCCCAATGGTTGCAATGGAGACTAGAAGCATCGGGAGTGCGCCCCATCAACAACGTAGTTGACGTAACTAACTACATCCTCCTTGAATGGGGGCAACCCTTACACGCCTTTGACAGGAAAAAACTAACTCAGATAACCAACAGCCAAACCCTAAATATTGGGGTGCGCTTTGCCCAAGAAAACGAAACCCTCACCACCCTAGACGGGCAAGAAAGACAACTAAAAGAGCAAAATCTACTCATCACCGCCAACAATCATCCCATCGCCCTAGGGGGAGTCATGGGGGGAGAAGAAAGCGAAGTAGATGATAATACCCAGAATATCATCCTAGAAGCCGCCCTTTTTGAACCTGTGCCAATCCGTAGAAGTGCCAGAAGTCAATCCATCCGCACCGAAGCCTCCACCCGTTACGAAAGGGGAGTTAACCAAGTGCAACTAGAAAAAGCCCTTAACCATGCCGTAACCCTTATTACTGATTTAGCCCAAGGTAACGTTACCGCCCAAGTTACTGCGGATAATCGTCGGGGAGAATTTACCAACACAATCCAACTCAGACTCAACCGTTTACACCAAGTATTAGGGAAAGTGATTGATGGGGAAGGATTAACCGATGTTGCCCCCCAAGACGTGGAAAGAATTTTAACCGACTTAGGTTGTCAGTTGAAAGTAGAAACAGAAAACCCTTTAACTTGGGTTGTCACCGTGCCACCTTACCGATACCGTGACTTGGAAAGGGAAATCGATTTAATTGAAGAAGTTGCCAGATTATATGGTTATGATCGTTTTACCGATACCTTACCCCCCCAATCTCAAGTGGGTTACTTATCCTCCGAGGTAACCATTCAGCGTCAAATTAGTTCGGCATTGCGTGGTTTAGGCTTAACGGAATTGGTGCAATATTCCCTCGTTAGCCCTGAAAAAGCCCAAATCAAAATCGCTAATCCTCTTTTCAGTGAATATTCTGCTCTCCGTAGCAATTTAATTGATGGTTTAATCAATGCCTTTGAATACAACCAAGCCCAAGGAAATGGTCATTTAAATGGTTTTGAAATTGGACGAGTTTTTTGGCTAGAAGGTGATAAAAGATGTGAAGGTGATGCCCTAGGGGGTATCCTCGGTGGTGATTTATATAGGGATGGTATTTGGGTAAATAGTGGTAAACCGCAACCCATGTCATGGTATGAAGCCAAGGGCGTTTTAGAGAGTTTATTTAGCAGTCTCAAAGCACCGATTACCTATCAGGCAGAATCCGATGATGAGCGTTTGCACCCAGGGCGCACCGCAGGTTTATGGTTACATAAAACTAAAATTGGGGTATTTGGGCAACTTCATCCCCAGTTAAGGCAGGAAAGAGATTTGCCTGAGAGTGTTTATGTGTTTGAGTTGAAACTTGCTCCTTTGATGGATTATATCAGCCAAAGATATTTACAGATTCCCACTTTCAAGGCTTATTCTACTTATCCCAATGTAGAGCGTGATTTGGCTTTCTTTGCACCCATGGATTTAACGGTGGCGGAAATTACCAACGCTATGCGCAAGGCGGGGGGTAAAACCTTAGTGGATGTGAAGTTATTTGATGAGTATAAAGGGGAAAATGTACCTGATGGTAAGCGTAGTTTGGCTTTTAGTTTAATTTATAATTCCCCTGATGGTACTTTGAAGGATACGGATGTTGATCCTATTCATAACAAAGTTAGAGATAAGTTAGCGAAGCAATTTCCTGTGGAGTTACGCAGTTAGTTTTCTTTTGAGAAGGAAAGTCATATCAAGTCCGCCAAATTAGCAGATTAATATCTTAGTTCAATTTATTGAACGAACTACCATTAGCCGTGTAATGAATTACACGGTGGGGCAACTGCTAAAATACAATCTATTTACAAGGAATTTTCCGAACTTGATGTCATTGGTTTCGTTGCTTTAATTTTCCCCAAAAATTTAAGGTGGGCATTGCCCACCCTACCAATTATTCATTATTGAAAATGATTTTTTGTCTCCTCCATGGAAAGTTGAGGAGATTTTTTTATGGTTTATTCCACATCTAAACCGAAAACACGATCAACGGCTTTTTCTACCTTATAGCCTGAATCAATGGATTCTAAGGGATCTTTACGTAAACGGTGACGCAGACACAGGGGCATTACTCGGCGGATGTCATCCACGGTTACTTCGGTACGTCCTTCAAAAGCCGCGATCGCCTTTGCCGCCCTATTAGTAACAATGTCTCCCCGTAAACCATCTACATCTAAATCAGAACAAATTTCCGATACTTTTACCCGAATTTCATAATCAATGGTGATTTGAGGTAATAAATTTTGAGCATCAACCAACTTTTGTTGTAAAGCCTTTTGTTGCTCATCATAGTTTGCCAAAAAGCCTTGAGGGTCTTGATCAAATTCTGCTCTTTGTTCTACAATTTGCACACGGAGATCAGGATCTTTGACGGTACGAATTTCGGCGTGCATCCCAAAACGATCTAATAATTGGGGACGTAATTCCCCTTCTTCGGGATTTCCAGAACCTACCAACACAAAACGGGCAGGGTGACGAATGGAAATACCTTCCCTTTCTACGGTATTCCAACCACTAGCGGCGGAGTCAAGCAACACATCCACAAGGTGATCATCGAGTAGGTTTACCTCATCTACGTAGAGAATACCACGGTTAGCTTTAGCTAAGAGTCCTGGTTCAAAGGCTTTTACCCCTTCAGAAAGAGCTTTTTCAATGTCAATAGTACCACAGACACGATCTTCGGTTGCTCCTAGGGGTAAGTCAATCATGGGAACTTTTTTTTGAACGGTGTCAATGTGTTCATTATTTTCCACTTTTTCCCTCAATTCTTCCCCCATCATTTCCATATCATTAGGATCTGAGTTGAAGGGATCTCCTGCTACCACAGAGATTTCAGGTAAAAGGTCGGCTAATGCCCTGATGGTGGTGGATTTGCCTGTACCCCGATCGCCCATAATCATGACCCCACCAATTTTAGGATCGATAACATTGAGCAATAAAGCCAATTTCATCTGCTCTTGTCCAACAATGGCAGTAAAAGGAAATACTAATCTACGATTTTTTTTAGGGGGGGCTTGTAAGGTGGTTGTCATAGGTGTTTAAATTTATTGAGATATTCTAATTTTTTATGTATGTAATTAAGGATAACCTTTTTATAGTATGTGTTTCTTAGATCACCGTCAAGAAAATAACAATTAAGATCAAAAAATTTGCCCCTTGAAAGCAACGGTTGTTAAAAACTAGAAAAAACCTATATATTAACAAAAGTTTACAATAAAGGGCAAAATAAGAACCTATTTTAAGGGAAAATAGGTAACGTATAATCTTTTAAATCCCAAGAAAATACAAAAAAATATTAGTTTGCCAATTATGAAAAGATTTTTTTTAATAATTCTAGCTGGGATGTTTTTAATGTGGCAGTCTTTCACTGGCACGGCAAATGCACTCAGTTTAAGCGAAGAACTTCGCACCGTTCCTTTAAATGATCAAGGAGATTTTATTACCCTCAGTAACCAAGAAGCCCAATTAGGTTCTAAATTATTTGTAGCCAGTTGTACTCAGTGTCATATTCAAGGTAAAACCAAAACTAACCCCAACGTTGGTTTAAGCATCGAAGCTCTTTCCAATGCTATTCCTGCTAGGGATAACGTTTTAGCCCTTGTGGACTACATGAAATATCCCACCACCTATGACGGTGAAGATGATCTTTCCCTCTTACACATGAATACCGAAAGATCTGATATTTGGTCAGAAATGAGAAACTATACCGATGACGACCTAGAGGCGATCGCAGGTTACATCTTAATTCAAACCCAAGCAGATCCAAAATGGGGTAAACGTACCTTAATCGAACCGTAATTCTCCCATCAGTTTTACTCTTTTAGGCTTTCCAGGGGCTATGTGCCCCCTTTTTTATCAAAAAAAATCCCCTCACCTATCAGGAGAGGGGGAAGATTAATTATTTTTTCAACCAACTAAACATAGCTCGTAAATCCTTACCAACTTCTTCGATAGGTTGTTCGGCTTCCTGACGACGCATCGCCGTAAATCCTGGTTTACCGGCCTGATTCTCCAATACAAACTCACGGGCAAACTGTCCAGATTGAATCTCACTAAGAATTTTTTTCATTTCCGCACGGGTTGCATCAGTCACCACACGAGGACCACGGGTATAATCTCCATACTCAGCAGTATTAGAAATACTACTACGCATAGAAGCCAAACCACCCTCCACAATTAAATCAACAATTAACTTAACTTCGTGTAAACACTCAAAATAAGCAATTTCAGGTTGATAACCCGCCGAAACCAAAGTTTCAAAACCTGCCTTGATTAACTCAGACAAACCACCACATAAAACCGCCTGTTCACCGAATAAATCAGTTTCAGTTTCTTCCCTGAAGCTAGTTTCCAAAATACCCGCACGAGTGCCACCAATTCCCTTCGCATAGGCCATGGCTAAATCACGAGCCTTACCACTAGCATCCTGATATACCGCAAACAAAGCCGGTACTCCCTGACCTTGTTCATAGGTACGTCTGACAAGGTGTCCAGGACCTTTAGGCGCAATCATTACCACATCCACATCCGCAGGGGGAACAATTTGACCAAAATGGATATTAAAACCATGGGCAAAAGAAAGAACATTACCCGCACTTAAATTAGGCGCGATTTCATTTTCGTATATGGTGCGCTGGACCTCATCAGGCAACAAAATCATGATCCAATCCGCCATCGAAGAAGCCTCAGCAACGCTATAAACCTTTAAACCTTCCGCCTCAGCTTTAGCAGTGGATTTACTACCTTCATATAAGCCCACAACAACATTAACACCACTTTCCTTTAAATTAAGAGCGTGGGCATGACCCTGAGAACCATAACCGATAATAGCAACAGTTTTATTAGCAAATAAATCTAAGTTAGCATCATTATCATAATACATTTGAGCCATTATAGAAGTACCTCAATATAAAATTAAAATTTAGTAAGCAATCTTATATCATAGCCTATTAACTGCGATTTATTGATTTAATACTCCTCCTCATATTCAGGCATCTTCTGTTTTTGAGGAATATTAACCTTTTGGGGACGATAATCATCCTCATCATCCCAAACATCCTCCTCCATCAACTCAGCATTATAACTATCCACCTGACTCGTAGAAGGTTCATAACGACTAGGGGAAGGTCTTTCTAATCTATCTTCTCCCCAATTATCCCCTTCAAACTCCTCCTCATATAAAGGGGCAGAACGTTGACGACGCACGGGAGGATTTACAGGGGCAACTTCTTCCCACTTATCATCTTCCCAATTATCTTCGCGTACAGGAGGTTGACTTTTAATGGGAGGAGCTACAGGCCGCACAGGCATTCCCGTTGGTAACTGATTTTCTGGGGGAGTAGTAGGGGCATAATACATATCATCATCATCCTTTTCCCAAGGAGGACGACCAATACCCAAACGTTCTAAAACTCCTACGGTAATTTGTGTAATACGTTCTTCCGCCCCTTCAAAAACAATAATACGATTAGGCCCACTACTAACTATTTCATCAACGGATAATTCATAGGTGCTAATTAATTGATCAGGAATTTGGGGATAACCTAAAGTAGCTATAGTTAAAGAGTCAACCTCCCCCGTTTCTTGGTTAAACTGAAAATCTCGCACTTTTCCTAACGGTTCACCAGTTTCCGTTACTACCTCACAGTTAATTAGAGGACTATAAAGTTCTATATCAATATCTTCGATCGCATCTTCACTCTCTACCAACACCACATCTCCCGTTTGAGAGACACTATCAATATACATATACTTAGGAATGCCAGATAATGCCAACATATTATCCCGCAAACCAAAAGCAACCACCTCACGGCGATCAACATCTACTAAAACTTCCTTGATTACTCCTAGTCTTTTACCCGTGCTTCGAGTAATTACCTGAGTATTTAAAAACTCATTGCGTAAACGACTTTGTTCACTTGCCATAATAATTTATATATAGAATACGAACTAAATTTATCTTAAAAACCCTTACTCACTGCTAGTGCTATGATAATAACTCAAAATTAACAAAATAGCAGAAAACAAAAGATAAAAGAAACTTAGGGCAGTTTTGAGGCTAAAAATTAACCATCCTTCCCTAAGTAACCTTATCTTTATATTGTAAAAGATCTTAATTCGCTTCTGATTCTATAACCTTTTCAGGTTCATCCTTAAATACCGCCTTGAGTAGAGGAGGAGCAACAAAAGTAGTAGCAATTACCATCACAATAATAGCCGCCTCAGTGGCAGGAGACAAAGCACCACTAGCAGAACCTACCCCCGCAAACACTAAACCCACTTCTCCCCTAGGTACCATACCTACCCCAATAGCAAGTTTATTAATCTCCGGTTTACCCCACACCGTAAAACCAGTAATCACCTTACCGACAATGGCAACAATGATCAAAAATGAAGCGATAATTAAACCCTCACGATTACTAGGAATAGCAGGATTTAAAACCCCCAAATCAGTTCTTGCACCCACACACACAAAGAAAATTGGTACAAACAAATCCGCCACGGGAATAATTTGTTCCTCTAATTCCTTTCTCTTTTCTGTCTCAGCCAATACTAACCCCGCAGCAAAAGCGCCTAAAATTCCTTCTAATTGAATGATATTTGCCACATAGGCCAAGACAAAGGCGAAAATTATCCCCGTAACTAAAACCTGTCCTCTAGTTTTCATTTGATTAACCAAACTCACTAGGAAAGGAGAAATTAATCTACCAATTAAAATAGTGCCGATAAGAAAAGCACCAGCACTAACAATAAGGATAATAATTTGACTAACTTGAACTTCCCCAGTTTTAACCAGACTACCCACCACCGCTAAAACGATAATGCCCAAAATATCATCTAACACTGCCGCACCAATGATAATTTGTCCTTCGGTGGAACTTAATTTACCCAACTCGGCTAATACCTTCGCTGTAATCCCAATACTCGTGGCAGTCAGGGCAGCCCCTGCAAATACTGAAGGAATTACGGGTAAACCAAAAAGAAACACTAAACCAGCCGTTCCCATCACAAAGGGAGCAACTACCCCCACCACAGCAACAATGGCGGCCGAAGGGCCTACTCTAATTAATTCTTTTAAATCTGATTCCAAGCCGATTTCAAATAAGAGAATGATTACCCCTAGTTCTGCTAAAACAGAGATAACTTCACTCATGCTCTCAAATACTAATTCTGTTCCCCCGGGGGTTAAATTAGCGGTGGATTGAAGAAATTGAATAATCAGAGAATCGGTGGCTTCCATGCCTCCTTCGGGAAAGACGAGAAATTTGAGGGCGGAAATCCCAATGACAACCCCTCCCACTAATTCTCCTAGTACGGCGGGAAGATTTATTCTCGAACAAATTTCGCCACCTACTTTACTAGCAAAATAGATGATGACTAAACTTAGTAAAACTCCTGCTAAAACCAAGGATGGTTCTGCGGTTTCTGTTTCTGTTGCAAAAATAGGATAAAACCAAGACATAAATTTTTATACTTTCACCCGCAAAAATTTTTACTTTATATTCTCTTTAGAATATCACAAGGAGTTTCCATTTATTTTTATCTATGGGTGTTTAATATTTCTAATATGTCATATATACTAAGGTTTTTAATTCAATTTTTACTAAATCAATTATGATTAATTATGACACTTATTATCTGTTGCAATGAAATATTTTAGTTTATTAATCACTTCATTTTTGTTGATTTTTCCTTCTGCTTCGGTGAGGGCAAATGAGGATGTAACCACTACTATCAATGCTGAAGATGTAGGTTATTTGATGGGGGGTTATATGTGTAAGTCTTTGTTGACTACGGGAAGTATGGATGATCCTGAAATGTTGGAACAGTTTGCCCTAGAGGCGACGGAAAAATATGATGGGGAGGAGTCCGAGGAGTTTTTATCTTTGATGGTGGGTTTAATGTTGACGGAGAATATTGGGGATGATGCCGACAGTTTGGAGTTGATGAGGGGGGCTTTTAAGCATATCATTAATGATGATGATTGTTTTCAGGCTTTTTTAAGGCAGTCTGAGGGCATCGGAGGGGAAGAAGATTCTGAATTGACGGAGTAATTGAAAGTCTCTTAGGTGAATATTTGGTTGATTTTTTGGGCTAGGTCAAAGTCTTTCTCTGTGATACCCCCTTGGTCATGGCTGGTAAGGTTTATGGTGACTTTGTTATAGGATATTGATATATCTGGATGGTGTCCTGCGGATTCTGCGGGGGCTACTAATTGGTTGACAAAGTCGATCGCCTTTAGAAAGTCATCAAATTGGAAAGTTTTGACTAAGTTTTTTCCTTCTACGTTCCAATCTTGGAAATTCTCTAGTTTTTGTTGGATTTGTTGTTGGTTCAATAACATATTGTTTTCTAGTGTTTTGTTTGTTTGATCTTAGCTCATTTTTTTTTGCTTTCTTTTCGGTAATTCCCCCAAGGTGATGGGATTGCTCATGGAAGATGTTATTTTTATAAGATAAGCTAAAGCCTTTTAGACTAAAGATTTTTGGGTAGAATTTGGTTAATATAATGCTATGGTTAGACTAGAAAATTTACCTATTTAATAGATTATGACTACTCATTTTATTACTGCAGAAGTTGATTTAAAAGAGAATCCTTTGACCTTTAAAAAGGAGGTAGAGACAAAGTTAAATGAGGAGGGCAATCCGTTACGTTGGGCGGTGACTAAAGTGGATAAGGAAGGGGAAAAAGCCCATGTGGAAGCCATTGTCACTAAAGGGAAATAAAAATTAAATGGTGGCAGAGGTGTTAGGGTTAAACCATTGATAACTAAGGTTTGCTGAATAGGCAATAAACATGAAAAAGCCCTAATTAGTTATTTTGGCGTTGCTGATTTGTTATTTAAGGGAACAGGGAACGGGGAATAGGCAACAGTGATAATGTTTTGGTAAATGTTTAGTGTAATTCAATTATATTTCATACCATAACCCGTGCAATGCCGTAATTTTGTTTGTTATTTCTTTTCTTTTTATTGAATTTTAATCAATTTTTGATACTGGTTATATGCTCTACAAGAAACCTTATTGTGCTGTGTTAATTGTACCCACGGGGGTGGGTGCTTCCATTGGTGGTTATGCGGGGGATGCTTTACCTGTGGCGAGGGCTATGGGAGAAGTGTGCGATCGCCTCATCACCCATCCTAATGTGATGAATGGAGCAAGTTTATATTGGGCAAAGGAAAATATTGATTATGTGGAAGGTTATGCCCTTGATAAGTTTGCTGGGGGGGAATGGGGTTTAAAATCGGTGCATCAAAATAAAATTGGTGTAATTTTTGATCAAAATATCGAACCGGAGTTATATTATCGTCATCTCCAAGCCATGGATGGCTTACGGGCAACGGTGGGGGTTAATGTCAGAGATTATATCGTCACCGATGCCCCCCTGAATGTGCAGTTAAGAATCGCTGATAGTGGAGCTAGTTGGGGTACTATTGGTAATCCTGATAGTTTATTGAGGGCAGGACAAAAATTAGTGGCACAGGGCATAAGTGCGATCGCCGTGGTAGCCAGATTTCCTGATGATAGTGATTCCCAAGCCCTCAACGATTATCGTCATGGTAGCGGTGTAGATGCGCTCGCTGGGGCTGAAGCTGTTATTTCCCATTTGTTGGTGAGGGAATTTCAAATCCCTTGCGCCCATGCCCCCGCCCTTTCTCCTTTACCTTTAGATACCAATATTTCACCACGGGCTGCCGCCGAAGAATTGGGATATACTTTTTTACCCTGTGTTTTAGTGGGTTTAAACAAAGCACCCCAATTTACTCAAGATAGAAATAGCCACAGTTTATGGGCCGATGACATAGATGCTTTAATAATTCCCCACCATGCCTGTGGGGGTAGTGCTACCCTAAGTTTTGCCCATTCCCATACCAAAATCATCGTCGTCGAAGATAACGAAACCATCATAAAAGTACCGCCCGAACCCCTTGCTATCAAACCTATTCGGGTTAAATCATACCTGGAGGCGATCGGTGTTATGGTTGCCCACAAAGCAGGAATTCACTTTCAAGGATTAACCTCCGATACCGCTCATAATTGGTGTTATATCGAGTCCCTTTGATCACTTACAAATTAGAGTGAGGTTTCAGGTGCTAGGGACGTAGCATGGTACACCAGTACAGGTTGCAGGAGATGGGGAGTATGGGAGATGAGGAGTATGGGGGATGGGGAGTAAGAGTAAAATAGTTCAATTATTCATTGTCAATTGTCAATTGTCAATTATTCACGCCTTTACAAGACTATAAATCTTATCCCAAACTTAGATTATTTATAACAAATTTTCCGAACCTGAAATTATAAATAACCAAAAGAAAAATACTCTCATCCACTAAGACAAGAGTACGAAAATGAGTAAAACTATAAAACTTGTTCCACTTCGGCTATTTCAGGAATGTATTCCCTTAAACGACGTTCAATACCCATTCTTAAAGTCATGGCAGAGCTAGGGCAAGAACCACAAGCCCCTTGTAGTCTTAGTTTTACCGTTGGACCATCAATTTCTACCAACTCAACATTACCACCATCGGCCATTAAGTAGGGACGTAAATCATCTAAAACTTGTTCGACATTTTCATTGGTCAAAGCTAAAGCCATAAATATCTCCTTTGATAAAATTAGAGCCAATACATATCATGATAACCAATTTACCAATGGCGGACTTAATCCAAAGTCTATTGAGCCATAAACAAACGGAGAGGGGGGGATTCGAACCCCCGAAGGGTGTTACCCCTTAACAATTTTCGAGACTGTCGCATTCAACCACTCTGCCACCTCTCCATGTCCAATGGTCAATTATAACAAATACTGTGGTTATTGGGAACTAAATCTATAATTAATTAGTCTAAGTTAAAGTGGTTATTATAGGATCTAATTAGATTATTAAAATTATTTTAGTTTTCAACTATTAACCCCTATTATAAATAATAATTGACTACAAAAAATCAAATGCTAAATAATAATCAAAGCAAAATATTCTTGGCAACTCTTTTACTATTAACAGCTAGTTTTGTTGCTATTAATCCTAGTTTAGATAAAATTTTTACCACTAACAATGCGGTATATGCCGAAAAAGATAATTCTGAGATGAGTAATTCTGAAACTAATTTGTTAGATGAGAGAATAGTTAATGCTAATCGTGACTTTGCTTTTAAGTTATTTTCTGCGGTGAGGATGGAAGACGAAGATGAGAATATTTTTATTTCTGCCCCTAGTGTTTCTATTGCTTTAAATTTGTTAAATAATGGTGCAAATGCTGAAACCAGAGAGGAAATCAGACGAGTTTTAGAGTTAGAAAATATTATTCTTCCTGAAATTAATAGACAGTATAAAACTTTACAAGATTTATTACAAAATAACCAAGAAAGTACCCTTTCTATTAACAATTCTCTTTGGATTCGTGAGGGTTTTCCCATTAAACCCAATTTTTTGAGCCAAAATAGGGAATATTATCAAAGTGAAGTATCAGCCTTAGATTTTGATAGCCCTGATGCGGTGGATATTATTAATAAATGGGTGAGTGATGCCACTGAGGAAAAAATTACTACTATTGTCGATTCTATTTCCCCTGAAGATGTTTTATTTTTGATTAATGCTATTTATTTTAAGGGTGAATGGCAACAAGCCTTTAATCCCGAATTAACCCAAGAGATGAATTTTACCCAGTCTAATGGGGAGGTTATCCAACATCCTTTGATGAGTCGGGAGGGTAGTTTTGCTTATTTGGAAAATGATGATGTAGAAATGATTCGTTTGCCCTATGGGGAGTCTGAAAAATTGGCTATGTATGTGGTTTTACCTCAAGAGGATTCTAGTTTGGATGGGGTGATGGAAAATTTAAACGGGGAAATATGGCAGGAATGGACTGCTAATTTGCGTCGTCAAGACGGTACGATTCGTTTGCCAAGATTTAGTATAGAATATGATATTTCTTTAAATAATGTTTTACAGAAGTTGGGTATCAATAAGGCTTTTACTAATCAGGCTGATTTTAGTAATTTAACTGATGAACCTATATTAATTGATCAAGTAAAACATAAAACTTTTATTGATGTTAATGAGGAAGGCACGGAAGCAGCCGCAGTTACTTCTATTGGTATTCGGGTTACTTCTTTACCTCTTGATAATTTTGAAATGGTGGTAAATCGTCCTTTCTTTTATGCAATTCAGGATGAGGAAACAGGCACTATTTTATTTATGGGTAATGTCAACAGTCTATAGTTAGACAATTCCTAAGTAATTTTTGACTATGTTTAAGATGCGATCGCACGCCTTCCCATCCCCAAAAGGATTAATAGCCCCTGCCATCTCATCATAACTACTTTGATTGGTCAATAATTCTTGGGCAGATTGAAAAATTATTTCTGCATCAGTGCCGATTAATTTTGCCGTTCCTGCAGTAATAGCCTCTGGTCTTTCCGTTGTTTCTCGTAAAACTAAGATAGGTTTTCCTAAACTGGGAGCTTCTTCTTGTAAACCTCCAGAATCAGTTAAAAGGAAAAAACTGCGCTTAATTGCTCCTACTAATTCTTGGTAATCTAAAGGCTCGGTTAAAAATACCCTTTCATGGTTATCAAAAGCCTGTTTGATGGGATTTCTTACCGTGGGATTACGATGGAGGGGAAGCAGGATCGCCACATCAGGAAATTGATCTAAAATTAACTGCATCCCTTTAATAATGTCCTGTAAAGGTTCACCCCAATTTTCTCGGCGATGGACAGTCATTAACAATACCCTATATTGATCCCAGTTTAGCCCCTCCACATCACAGGGAGGATTTTTGTCAGCCACCGATAACAAAGCATCTATTACCGTGTTACCTGTGTGGTGAATTTCCCCCGTTACCCCCGAATTTTTTAAGTTTTCCACCGCTAGGGTAGTGGGTGCAAAATGGAGTTGGGTAATTTGAGAAATTAGACGACGATTGGCTTCTTCAGGAAAAGGATTATAAATATTATTGGTGCGTAATCCGGCTTCCACATGGCCCACAGGAATTTGTTGATAAAATGAAGCAAGGGCAGCCGCAAAGGCGGTGGTAGTATCCCCTTGGGCGATAACTAATTGAGGTTTAATTTTTTGAAATATTTTTTCTAACCCTTGTAAACTACGACAGGTAATATCGCTGAGGGTTTGATTAGGTTGCATGATGTCTAAGTCTTCATCGGCGGTTAAACCAAAAATGTCCATTACCTGAGCAACCATTTCCCGATGTTGCCCTGTCAAAATCACTTTGGTATCAAATTCTGGGCTATTTTGAAAGGTTTGAATAACGGGTGCGAGTTTGATGGCTTCTGGGCGTGTGCCAAGGGTGATACAAATAGTTTTTTGGGCGGACATTTTAATATCTTATTTTTATCTTTCCAGTAAAATCATATTATATTCAGTTTGAGTCATCCCTAGTTACAAATTATTCAATCAGTTATGGCAAATTTATCTTTATCCACCGTGTAATGAATTACACGGCTAAGGGTTTATCGTTCAATAAATTGAACTAAGGTATATTTTGACTCAGGAATTTCATACAAAGTACAGTTTTTGTAAATTCTGATACCTAACACCTGATAGCTAACACCTTGACAAAATTATTAATTTTATCCTGAACTCAAGTTAGGAATTATATCTGGTGTATCACCCTATAAATTCGGTTTTACCCCTAAATCCCCCAATAATGGGGGACTTTTATCAAGAAATTAGGGCAAAGCCATTATACTGCTTGGGGTTGGGCTTGGGGTTGGAACTGGAAGAGAGAATAAACGACATTACGGCGAATATCGATCATCATTTCCAAGAACATTTCGTAACCCTCTTGTTTGTATTCAATGAGGGGATCTTTTTGTCCATAACCCCGTAAGCCAACGGCTTCGCGTAATCCATCCATGTTTTGTAGGTGTTCACGCCAGAGGGTGTCGATTTGTTGGAGGATAAAGAATCTTTCGGCTTGACGCATTAACCCCGGTTGGAGTTTTTCGATCTGATTTTCTTTGATGTCGTAGGCTTTATGAACTTCTTCTCTTAAAAAGGTTTTCATCTCGGTGGATGTCATATCTTCTAAGTCTTTGACGGTGACATCTTGGAGGAGGTAGATAAACTCTTTGGCTTTGTCCACGAGCGCCTCCAGGTTCCATTCATCGGGGGGTAAGTCGGGATTGACGTAGGCATCAACAATTTCATCCATGGTTTTCTCGGCATACTGGATAACTTGATCTTTCAAATCTTCTCCTTCTAAAACTCGACGACGTTCAGCATAAATCGCCCGTCTTTGGTTGTTCATCACTTCGTCATACTCAAAAACGCTCTTACGGGCATCGTAATAGAAGGTTTCCACCTTTTTCTGGGCGCCTTCAAGGGAACGGGTGAGCATTCCAGACTCGATGGGCATATCTTCCTCTACCCTAAAGGCATTCATGAGTCCAGCCACGCGATCGCCCCCAAAAATCCGCAATAAATTGTCCTCTAAGCTCAAAAAGAAGCGAGTAGAACCGGGATCTCCTTGTCTTCCTGCCCTTCCTCTCAATTGGTTATCGATACGGCGGGATTCGTGTCTTTCTGTACCAATTACGTGTAAACCTCCTGCTTCGATTACCTCGTCATGTTCTTTGCCTGTAAGGTTTTCATATTCACCACGGATGCTATTATATACTTCCCGTAGTTGGATTAAAACGGGATCTTCAATGGGTGCTTTTTCCGCCGCGATCGCAATTTTTTCTTCAGCATCCAATTCTGACAATCCTTGGAAACCGTAACTATCCACCGCCAACTTCACCACTTCTTTTAACTGCGTTTCGGTTTCAGAAGATAACTCACAGGGGAAAATATCAGAAGTGGCCTTCCAAGTTTTGGGTTTTTTACCATTGCCATTGCCGTTAAAACCTTGCCCTTTGGCTTTTTTACCCATATCAATCCCCGCCACACTAAATTTTAATTGATCATCTTCAGGACGAACAATTTGGGGCATGAAATACTCCCGAATTTTCAGCCTTGCCATGTAGTCAGAGTTACCACCGAGGATAATATCTGTACCACGCCCCGCCATGTTGGTGGCAATGGTTACAGCCCCTTTTCTTCCTGCCTGAGCCACAATTTCCGATTCCCTTTCCACGTTTTCAGGACGGGCATTAAGCAGGTTATGGGGAATCTTTTTCTCCGCCAAAAGGGTTGATAATAATTCCGATTTCTCTACGCTAGTAGTACCGACTAATACAGGGCGCCCCGTTTCGTGCATCTCCGCACATTCTTCTGCTACCGCTTTCCATTTAGCGATTTCGTTTTTATACACCACATCGGGCAAATCATTACGATCATTAGGGCGGTTGGTGGGTACGATGGTTACTTGTAGGTTATAAACTTTCTCAAATTCTGTCTCCTCGGTTTTGGCTGTACCCGTCATCCCCGATAGTTTTTCGTACAACAAAAAGAAATTTTGATAGGTAATACTGGCGAGGGTTTGGGTTTCCCGTTGAATTTCTACTTTTTCCTTGGCTTCCACGGCTTGGTGTAAACCATCGCTCCATCTCCTTCCTGCCAATACCCTACCTGTAAATTCATCCACGATTACCACCTCATCGTTACGCACCATGTAGTTAACATCACGGGTGAATAATTCTTTGGCTTTGATGGCATTGAAAACGTAGTGCGCCCAAGGATTTTCTTGATCATACAAGTCTGTTACTCCCAAAAGTTCCTCTGCCTGGGCAAAACCTTCATCGGTTAGTAACACATTACGGGCTTTTTCGTCCACTTCGTAATGGCCGCCATCTCCTTCTTCCTCTTGTTTCGTAAGCATCTGGGCTATCTGGGCAGCCTGTTGATATTTTTCTATGGGGCGATCAACTTGTCCTGAAATGATTAGCGGTGTACGGGCTTCATCCACTAAAATCGAATCTACCTCGTCAATGATACAGTAATGGGGCGATCGTTGTACCACTTCTTCAATGGAAGTCGCCATGTTATCCCGCAAATAATCAAAACCCAATTCGCTATTAGTAGCATAGGTAATATCTGCCAAATAATTTTTGCGGCGCTCCACCGAAGTCATACCGCTTTGAATTAAACCTACTTCTAAACCCAAAAAGCGGTGAATTTGCCCCATCCATTCGGCATCACGACGAGCCAAATAGTCGTTAACCGTCACCACATGAACCCCTTTCCCCGTCAATCCATTAAGATAAGCCGGTAAAGTCGCCACTAGGGTTTTACCTTCCCCTGTTTTCATCTCAGCAATTTGCCCAGTGTGTAAGACAATACCCCCTAAAAGTTGCACATCATAATGGCGCATACCCAAAACCCTTACCCCAGCTTCTCTTACTAGGGCAAAGGCTTCCACCAAAATCTCATCCAATATATCATCTCTTTCTTCCTTAGTTTTTGTCTTGGCAAACATCTCTTTAAAAGATGCCGTTTTTGCCCTCATTTCATCATCAGATAATTTTTTAAAATCTTCCTCTAATAGATTAATCTCGGCAATCAGAGGTTGTAACTTTTTTAGTTTTCTTGCGTTAGGATCACCAAATAACTTTTTAAACATAGTCTAATTTATATAATTGCTTTTATCTATTTAATATATTTTTTAATCATATCATTTTGAGGAAAAGAACCCATGTACCTTAATTAGGGTTTGCAGCAAAAAGTGAAGGCGGGTAATAGACAATGGGCAGTTAACAAACTATCACCTGCAACCTGAAATCCGAAACCTGAAACCTAACCATATTGACAACCATTATCCAAAACTAAGGTTATGAAAATATATTTTGTTCGCCATGGTATCGCCCAAGAAAGAATCGCAGGGGAAGATAATCCCGAAAGGGCATTAACCCCCAAAGGCATCGCCAAAACCCACCAAGTAGCCCAAAAATTGAAACAAGTTGAAAACTGCTGTAACCTGATTATTACTAGCCCCTATGTTCGAGCTAAACAAACCGCCGAAATTCTCTATGAACATAAAATTGCTCCAAAAATAGAAGAACGTAACTATCTAATGCCCGATGGAGACATTCAACCATGGCTTCATAGCCTACAAAACTCAAGCTATAGTAAAGATGATAAATTAATCCTGGTAGGTCATCAACCAGATCTCGGAAACTGGGCAGAAACACTGATATGGGGAAAAAGTGCAAAAAAAATCACCTTGAAAAAAGCAGGAATAATCGGTATCAATATTTTCGATATTTATAATCCTCTTGGTAATGGTGAAATATTTTTACTCATTTCCCCCAAGTGGTTGTTAACAACAATTGACAGTTGACAGGGGAAGGTTAACAATGGAATTTAATGAAAGTCCCAGATACTCTAACAGTCGTTTAGTATCTCCTATGACTTATAAGAAACTAAAAATCAGTTATTTTCACTTAATATATTTATTTGTATAAGGTATAAAAATGGCACAACCAGCTTGTGAGTATAAACCAGGTTTAGAAGGAGTACCCGTAGCCCAATCTAGTATCAGTTACGTTGATGGGAAGGAAGGTATCTTAAAGTATAGAGGCATCAATATTGAAGAATTAGCCACTAAAAGTACCTTTTTGGAAACGGCATTTTTATTAATTTGGGGCAGACTACCTAGTAAACAGGAATTAGATGATTTTCAAGAGGATATAAATAACCACCGTAGAATTAAATATCATATTCGAGATATGATGAAGTGTTTTCCTGAAAGTGGTCATCCCATGGATGCTCTACAAACTTCGGCGGCAGCCCTTGGGCTTTTTTATTCTCGTCGAGCTTTGGATAAGGAGGAATATATTAGAGATGCGGTGGTAAGAATTTTGGCAAAAATTCCCACTATGGTGGCGGCTTTTTCTCAAATGCGTCGGGGGAATGATTCTGTTAAGCCTAATGATGATCTTAATTATTCTGCCAATTTCCTTTATATGCTCACGGAAAAAGAGCCAGAACCGTTAGAAGCTCGTATTTTTGATGTGTGTTTAATGCTTCATGCAGAACATACGATGAATGCTTCTACTTTCTCTGCTATGGTAACAGCTTCTACTTTAACTGATCCTTATGCGGTGGTGGCTTCTGCTGTGGGTACTTTGGCCGGTCCTCTCCATGGGGGGGCGAATGAGGAGGTATTGACCATGTTAGAGGAAATTGGTTCTATCGAAAATGTACGACCCTACATTGAAGATTGTATTGAAAACAAAAAGAAAATTATGGGCTTTGGTCATCGAGTCTATAAGGTGAAAGATCCCCGTGCTAGAATTCTACAACAGTTAGCGGAAAGACTTTTTGAGCTTACGGGTCATGATGAATATTATGATATTGCCCTAGAGGTTGAAAGGGTTGTGGCGGAAAAGCTAGGACACAAGGGTATTTATGCAAATGTGGACTTTTATTCTGGTTTGGTATATCGCAAGTTGGGCATTAAACCTGATTTGTTTACTCCAATGTTTGCCATTTCCCGTGTGGCTGGTTGGTTGGCTCACTGGCGCGAACAGTTGGCTGTCAATCGCATTTTCCGACCTACTCAAATTTATGTAGGACAAAAAGATGGGGTTTATGTTCCTATAGAAGAGCGCTCATAAAATAATCAATCAAAAAGCCCTCGGATATTCCAAGGGCTTTTTAAGTTAGGGATTCCCTATAGGGTTTCACTGTAACTGCTGGATGAAACTTTTAAATAACTCTCGTAAATGTACCAATGACCAAATCAGAATTATATTTTAAAGAATAGCTCCAGAACTCAGATCAGTTTGCCCAGCTAGAGAACCCAAAGTTTTACTACTATCAACCATGGGCATCACCTCCTTTCTTCCTGAACGGTTAAACTCTAAAAGGTTTATTTGTTAATAATCTAACATAGGGATTTTTATTATGTCAAGTTTTTTTGCTTTATAATTTTGCGGGGACGGGATAAGAAGATTTTTTAAGGGCGATCGCACCAAATATCATTAAAAGATCTAAAGTTGTTGTACCATTGCCATAGATTGTGGATGTATCATCGATTCATTCTATCCATTGTCTTGATAAAATAAGATATATAATCCTTTATCATCAATTATCATTAATTTTCCCTCCATATAATGCGACCAACTAAAAATCAACAACTTATCCTCGATTTACTTCAAAAAATAAAAGGAGAAATTAGCGCCCAACAAATACACTTCAAATTAAGGGAAAAAGGCTCTAGCACTGGTTTAGCAACGGTATATCGTAGCCTAAAAGCTCTACATCAAGATGGCTTAATTCAAGAGCGAATCTCCTCCACTGGTGAATCTCTCTACAGCGTTATCAAACGTGAACATCATCCCCATCATCTTAACTGTGTTTCCTGCGGTGAGTCCATTCCCTTAGATGATTGCCCTGTGGATGAACAACTACATCAATGGTGTGCTTCACAAAAATTTACAGTTTATTATCATACCTTAGAGTTTTTTGGTCTTTGTAATGAGTGTCAACAACAATATACCGAAAAATAAAATCATTATTAATTTTTTTATAATCAATACCTGAACACCTGTTCATGTGTTAACATATAAACATAAATCAAATTCTAACTGTATTTAGGAGAAAAAAATATGACTACCGTAACGCAAATGAAGTGTGCTTGTCCCTCTTGTTTATGTATCGTTAATTTGAGTGATGCAGTGCAAAAAAATGATCACTATTATTGTTGTCAGGCTTGTGCTGATGGTCATCCTAGTGGTAGTAGTGGTTGTGGACATACTGGGTGTGGATGTCATAAATAACCTGGAGTTTGGGATAAAATTTATAGTCTTGTAAAGGGGTGAATAATTGACAATTGACAATTGACAATGAATAATTGAACTATTTTACTCTTACTCCCCATTTCCCATACTCCCCATCCCCTGTAACCTGTACGGACGTGCCATGGTACGTCCCCTACCATACTGGCAAATCCCGAACTGAGGTCAAAAATAATAATTGAAAATGGATAATTCTTCGTAATATTCTCAATATCCTTGACTTCTATCCGAAAACCACGGTTTTGTTACCATATACTAATACCCTTTGTTGGAGATGTAACCTGACGGCACGGGAAAGGACTATTTTTTCTAAGTCTTTTCCTTTTCTAATTAAATCAGGAACGGTGTCACGGTGACTAATTCTTACCACGTCTTGTTCGATGATAGGCCCTGCGTCTAAATCTTGGGTCACATAATGCCCTGTGGCACCGATAATTTTAACTCCCCTAGAGTATGCTTGGTGATAGGGTTTTGCCCCTACGAAGGCAGGTAAAAAGGAATGGTGAATATTGATAATATTGGGTATTTGTTGGATAAACTGGGGGCTTAATACTTGCATATATTTTGCCAATATCACTAAGTCGATATGGGCTTTTTTGAGTATTTCAATTTCTTTGGCTTCTTGTTCGGTTTTATTTTCTTTAGTGATGGGAATATAGTGATAGGGGATGTCGAATTGTTGGGCTACGGGGGCTAAGTCTTGATGGTTACTAATGATTAATCCTACCTCGGCTTTTAGTTCTTTGGCTTTGATGCGCCATAATAGGTCATAGAGACAATGATCTTGTTTGCTTACCCAAATGGCAAGGCGAGGAATGTTTTCGGAAAAGTGTAGTTGCCATGTGGCTTTGAGGGGAAGGGCGATCGCACCAAAGGCGGCATCAATTAAATCCTTAGGTAAATTAAAACCCTCCAATTGCCATTCAATGCGAGAGAGAAATAAACCCGCTTCTAAATCCGTGTGGTGATCTGCATGAATAATATTACCACCATTAGAATATATAAAGTTAGCTATCTTTGCTACTAAACCCTGTTGATCTGGGCAAGATACTAATAATGTTGCGGTTTCTTTGCTCGGAGATTTCCCCATAGTTAATAGTTTCTTTTCTGTTTGTTAAGTATTAAGATGGTTATTGTTAAACAAGTTTATAAGTCTTTACACTAAAAATGTGTTTATGTCAAGATATTTAATCTTATTTTAAGATTCTTGTCAATTTGGTGAAATTTATAGTTTGAGGGCTTAACCTAAAAATAGTAATTTAAATAGCAATAATTTTACTATTGTAAATTATCCATTAACCATTCACCGACTCCATCAGGAGTGATAGATTATGAATATGTGGTTATCTTTCTTTTTCTCTTTATTACTAACCAGTTTAGTGAGTTTTGCCACTCCCATCATTGTATGCGTATTAATTTTAGTATTCTTTTACCTCATGGCATATATCCCAGCCCTTGGGTTTTTGGCAGAAAAAGGTTATGAACATACTTGGAACTTTTTTACCATTTTTGGTGATGGCTCTGGTAGTATGGGTATTCTTACCATTGGTGCTACCTGTGCGGTGGTAGGGTTTTTATTTGAGGCCCTTAATTTTTATCGTTATCAAACTTTAGTACATCAACCCCTCCCCTCATGGTTATTACCTCAAAATGTTCCTGATTTTCTTTCCCATAAGGGCATGAAAGGAAAACGTTAATTAAAAAGTTTCTAACTAATCCTTAATGTCCAAAACTCCGTCTTCTAGCTCAATAATTCTTTCAGCCACATCTAAGATGCGATCGTCATGGGTTACTATTAAAATAGTACAACCTTGTTCTTTCGCTAACTTTTGCATAATTTCCACCACATCACGGCCAGATTTACTGTCAAGGGCTGCCGTGGGTTCGTCTGCTAATACCATTTTGGGGTGAGATACTAATGCCCTGGCAATGGCTACCCTCTGCTTTTGCCCCCCTGATAAATTTTCAGGATAATAGTCAATGTGAGAACCTAAACCCACTGCTTCTAACATTTCAATGGATTTTTTTTTGCCTTCTTCGGAAGAGAATTGAGGGTGTAAATCCATAGACATTTGTACATTTTGCCTAGCAGTTAAAGACTTTAATAAGTTATGGGCTTGGAAAATATAACCGATGTTTTTTCTAGTTTCAATTAAAAGATTATCCCCCGCACCGACTAACTCTTTGCCAAATACTTTTAGGCTACCATGGGTAGCACTACGCAAAGCACCCATTAAGGTTAAAAGGGTGGTTTTTCCTGAACCAGAAGGCCCTTTCATAATTACAACTTCCCCTTTTTCGAGGGTCAAATTAATATCAAAAAGAATTTGTTTAGTTAATTTATTATTTGTATAATAAAAGTCTAGATTTTTAATTTCGACTACTTTATTATCTTCCTGATTTTTTATTTTTTTTTCGGTGTTTAATTCGGCTTTTGAAGTTAACATATTTTTATTTTTGTTTCATAGAATAAGATTTTTTATGCTTAATAGTAAAAAACTTGGGCTTTGAGAAGCCATTATATTCACAACAAGTCTAATTAAGAATCATTATTTTATTTCCTATCTTTTTTAATCTTAAAATATATCCGCAGGATCAGCTGACTTTAACTTATTAACGGCGATCGCCCCTGACACAAAACACATACCCAATGTTAGAATATAAACCTGAGAAGCAAGGGAAACCGTCATGTAAATAGGTAAACCCGTTGCCCCTGCTGCCGCATTGTAAAGAAGGGCAGAAACCCCAATCCCGGGGATAAAACCCACACAAGCAAGGATAAAAGCCTGTTGAAACACCAGACGCAACAAATAATTATTAGTGTAACCCATGGCCTTAAGGGTAGCATATTCAGGAAGATGATCCGCCACATCAGTATATAAAATTTGATAAACAATAACGATACCCACAATCAAACCCATCAGCGCCCCAAGGTTGAAAATAAAGCCAATGGCGGTGCTATTTTCCCAGTATTCTCTTTCATAGGCGACAAATTCTTCACGGGATAAAACTACCACATCCCCTTGATCAAACTTTTGTTTTAAAGTGTTAATTACAGCCTGATAATTTACTCCTTCTTCTAAGCGAATTACCCCCATATCAATTAAATTTTTATCTCGATCAGGAAAAATTCTTAAGAAGTTTAAATCACTGGTAATTAAATTACCATCCGCACCAAAACTAGAACCAATGGAAAACAACCCCCCAACAGAAACTTCCCTTTCATTTATTTCGGTGGTGACACTTTTTCCCTCATTAAACCATTGGGGAATAGGTCCAAATTCTGGTCTTGATTTATCATCAAATAAAACCACATCAGATAATTTTAATTGATTTAAATTTTCTTGTACTTCAGGGAGTTTAAAAAGCTGTTCTTTAGGATTAAAACCGATTACCATTATTTGTCTTGTGGATTGATTTTGAGGATTTTTCCAGATACCAAAACCAATATTTACATAGTTAATAGATTTTACTCCTTCCAATCCTAGGGCTTGTTGTAGCCTACGGGAAGAAAAACTTTTCATAGAAATTAGGGCATCTGATTGAGGACTTAATAAAAAAACATCTCCCTCTATTTGTTCATGGACAGTAACTGCACTTTTTAACAAAGCACTTTTAAAACCTAACTGCATAAACATCAAAAGATCTGCAAAACTAATACCTGCGATCGCAATTAATAATCTAATAGTTTCCCTACTTAATTGTAACCAAGCTAGAGGTATTTTCATAATAAAATTTGTACAAATACTTGTGAATAAATAAGACCATTTATAATATCATTATATTCAGGATTAACCGCTATTTTTACTTCCACAACCCTCGCATCAATACTGGCAGCCGGATCAGTTTCCAAGACATCTTTCTTGCCAATTTTGCTACTAATTTCCACCACATTTCCCCTGATAGTGTCAGTAAAAGTATTATTTTCACTTTCAATAGTTGCTTCTTGCCCCAACTTTACCCTGGTAATATCAGTTTCATAAACCTCCGCCACCACCAACATTTGTTCAGTGTTAGCCATTTCTACCACCCCCTGGGCATTGTCAATGTTTTCTCCCTCCCTCGCCTTTATCTCAATGATTTGTCCATTGATGGGGGCTTTGATTTGGGTTAACTCTAGCTCAATTTCCGCCTGATTAACCCCCGCAAGGGCGCGGTTAACCTCCGCCTCAGAGGCCGCCACATCTACCCCTCTAACTTCCCTAATTTCCTCTAGTCGGGCTTGGGCTTCGTTTATCTGTTGAGTTAGGGTGCGAATATTTTGGGTTGCCACCGCTTCTAATTCACTAATTTGAGCATTGAGGGTATCAACGGTTTTTTGGTAAGTAGCTTCCGATTCTTGAAAACGTTTTTGGGCAGCTTGAAAAGTTAATTCCCTAGTTTCAAATTCCGATTGAGAAACCACCCCATCCCTAACTAAATCTTGATAGCGCCGTAATTCGTTTTGGGCATTATTTAACTCCGCCTCGAGTCTTTCCACCGTAGCTTGTCTTTCTACTCTCTCGGAGGTAATTTGCGCCCTCAGACGACTAATACGGGCGTTATCTACCTCCCTTTGGGTAGCAATTTGGGCTTGTAATCTTTCGATGGTTGCTTTTTGGGCGTTAATTTCTCCTTCCTTTGCCCCTGCCCTAACGATGGCAAGATTTGCCCTGGCTACTTCTAAATCTTTTCTTGCCCTTTCCAATTCCGCCTGTTTAGTATCGTAGTCGGTGGTGGTGGCGATAACCTCTCCCCTGCCCACAAAATCTCCTTGGGATACCAATAGGGTTCTAACTTTCGCTCCAGCCATGCTAGGAGAGGCTGCAACGGTGATAACTTCCCCTTCGGGTTCAATTCGCCCCAAAGCACTCACTGCCTCAATGGTAGCCGTGGGAGGGGGTGTAGATTCTTGCCCTTGGGTTTGAGAGTTTGTCCTTTGCATGACATAAATGGCACTCCCCCCTAGGGTTATTACTCCTAGGATGGCGGATAGGATTATCCATTTTTTACCATTATCGGCGAAGACTGAGGTGCGATCGCTCATTATTTTTTGTCAGTAATGATTAATGTATGTAACATATCTTCATCTTACCAGTTTTCCTCAACCCTAAAATCAGGACAATCCCTCGCTAACTCCGTATTAGCAATATTAGGTTGAATAGTACACTTTAAGCGATAATCATTGGTAAAATACTGACAATGGGTGCAAGGAATTTCGTGCATTTCCCGACTACGCTTCACTGCCTCCCTTAGCCCTCGAAAAATACTACCACCCAATAAAAATATAAACACCCAAGCCCCCACAAAATATAGGGGCTTCAAATAGATATAGTAATCTTCCAAAAAACGGGTAATAATTGGTAACATAAGCTCCATTGAAATTTATTCATTAACCAGAAAACGATTTTATTTCGAGCTTCTTACCCACAAAAGATACTTTCCATTAGCCGGTGGTTTGTAACAAATTGACTAAACGGGAAATTTGCTCCCGATTAAACACCTGAGAAAGAGTATCTGCCGCAGTTTCTGGATCTAATGTTAGCAAAATCTGGGGCATTTTGGATTGGGCAAGTTGCTCTAAACCTTGAGATGGTGCAATTTCTGAGCCTTTTCCTACCTCCAAACAATCCCCCGCCAACTTAATTTCCTTAATCACCACAGGTGCAAGAAGACGATAGGAATGTTTGGGATTACCAATGGCTTTTTGAGCCGATTTTAAAAGATTTTTCCAGCCATTCTCCTCAGGGGCAAGGTTAATCAACTTATCACAAATCCCCTCTAACTGTTGACGATTATCTGGGGTTGACTCCTGCTTAAAAATTACTAACATTCTTTGTAACAACTGTCTTACTTCACCAACAATGTCATCTTTAGGCACAGCAATCAAGGAAGGAGTAGAAGCCCTAACCGATTCGGAGGTAACTTTAGGCGCTTTAGGAATATCCCCATCTACTAATTGTAAGAGATAATTTTGCAATTCCACAAAATGGGGTTCGGCCGCTTGTAAAATTCCCTCCCCTTCTTCATCTTTTAAGCCAAAGGGCCCTTGCAACCGTTCTAGTAAATCTTGTAGAATATCGTATGCTTTCAGGAAAAGACTTTCTAAGGTTTGATCAGGTTCAACGGTTTTATCTTTAATTACTTTAAAAGCATCTTCAAGACGGTGGGCGGTGGTTTGAATACTGGTAAAACCTAACATTGCTGCCCCCCCTTTAATGGAGTGTGCCGCCCTAAATAATTCGTTAACGCTTTCCTCATCTTCGATAACTGAGGATAAATCTAAAATCCCTTTTTCTATGGTTTCTAAATGTTCTTTAGCTTCTTCGATAAAGTAGCCGACGATTTTATCGTTATTACCACCATCCACAGCGTTCTACCTCACAATATCAACTAGGATCTTCATCTACAATCATAGCTAATTCTGAACTTTTTTCTATACTAGGTAGCTTTAATAATATACCAATGGTTAGCCAGTAATAAATATTAACAGGATCTACAACTAGGGGATAATAATATGGATTATAACTGATAAATAAAATAAATATCCATAAACATAGAGCTGCTTTTTTGATGTTTTTCTCCTCTATTTTTTCATAGGCTCTATAGGTGAAAATAACAATGATTGTCACGAAGGTATAAAAAGATATGAGTCCTAAAAATCCTGTTTCATAAAGCAATTGAGCTGGAAATATTTCTATTAATTTGATACTGCCAAATCTTCTACTTGCACTGAGGGTAACTCCTACTCCGTTACCAAAAATGCTATTTTGATTTTCCAAAACAGTGGCAAAGGTATCAATAAAAAAGTTGGTGGGGGGGGATACTCTCCAGCGCCCCATAAAATTATTAATGGCACTTTGGACAAAACCTAGATTTAAACTTAATATAATTATTGATGTAATTATTCCTATTTTAGTTAATATTTTTTTTCTTTTATTTTCGATAATTAGTTGTAAAATTATTAAAAATAAAGGTACTAATAGTAAAGCTATTCTTTGTCCTGAAATAATACTAACAATTATTAATAAAAAACAAGTAAACCAACTAAGATAATTCCAAACTTTTTCCTCTAAAATGATAGTCGCCACGGTGGCAAAAAAGATGCTTGAAATTAAAAACCAACCCCATTGCCAAGGGGCAACGAATGTGCCTGGCAAACGAATTAAATTCCAATCGGGGTAATACAGTAAAGCACCTCCAATTAAACATCTTGCTTGTAAACTGGTGCGATTAAAGGTGGGGGCGGGTAAATCGACACTGCCGATACAAAGTCCTGCGGTGAGGGCATAATATTGGAATAGGGTTAAAAGACAGCAGATGATAATTAAAATTATTTGTAGTTGAATTATTTTACGAAGATGAATTTTGCTTTTAATTAGATAATATCCACATAGGATTAAGGGTATATATCCTAACCATATTTTTAAGCCAATAATACCCACTAATATGGGGTTTCCTTGTTCTCCTTGTAAGTGATTAGGTACATTGATAAAGAGGAAGTGTAATAGTGTGACTAAGCAAAAGGCTATCGTTGCCCAAATTATGGCACGATATTTTTGATAGTTTTCTTGATAATCTTCTTTTTTGTAGCTTAAGATAATGGCTATCAGGGCGGGGAGATAAAATACGTCGATGATAACTTGCAGGATGGCATATTGAGAGGTGAAGCGGATATAGGCACCATCAATGGTATAGGTATTGGGGATTAAGTAGGTTATGGTGCCTCCGAAACATAGATATATTAATAGTAGAGATAGACTAGTTTGAGGGTATTTGTAGAGGTATGCCCCTGTTGCTACTAAGAGGATTCCTGCCATTAAACCTTTTATTCCTGATAATACATATAATAATAGGGGAAAGGCGATCGCACTTAGACCTAAAATAACGAAAGGAAGATATTTTTTCATAACATATTACTTTTATTGTTAATAATATATTTAACGATAATTTCTTTGTATAAAGGCAATATATAATATAACATTATGCTCGAAAGTAACCTTATTAACTTAGAACAAATTAATCAACCAATTCAAGAAGCTAAACCAGAAGTTCAAAAAATCATTGAACAGGTTTTAGTTTTAGAAAGAGAAAGATTATACAATAAAAATAAACACCATATTAATGATGATATAGTAAAAATAATCAAGCAAAATATTCAATGAAATTAATATCCTTACAACTTAATAACTTTAGACAGTTTTATGGAGAAACCCCCATAATTAACTTTAGTGGAGGAGAAAAACACACTACCATTATTCATGGTAATAACGGAGCTGGTAAAACAACTTTATTAAATGCTTTTACATGGGTATTGTATGATAAATTCACCCCCGCTTTTTCCTCACCACAGTTATTAATAAATAAAAGGGCAATTAATGAAGTAAGTAAGGGCGTAAATGTAGAATGTTCAGTAATAATAGTCTTTGATCATAATTATGTCTCCTATCAAGTAAAAAGAAGATGTTTTGCTTGTTTAAATAGTCAGAATAAAATTGAAAATAGTCCATCTACTCTATCAATGATGATTAGGGGTGATGACGGTACATGGAAATATCCCCACGAAAAACCAGAAGATATTATCGAGAATATTTTACCCAGTAGTTTACATCAATATTTCTTTTTTGATGGAGAACAAATAGAACATATTTTTCGTTCTGGAGAAAGAAAAAAAATAGCCGAAGATACGAAGGAATTAATTGGAGTAAAACTTTTAGAAAGAGCTATTGTTCATCTAAAAAATGCCAGAAAAACCCTACAAAGTGAACTTTCATTGTTAGGAGATATAGAAGTAAAAACAAATATTATTAAAAAAAATAAATTAGAACAAGAAATAGAAGATAAAGAAAAGCAAAATAACTTAATTATTTATCGTTTAAAAAAACTAGAAGAGGATAAACAAAAAATTTCCCAACAACTATTGGAAATGAGTGGGATAAAAAACTTAGAAACATTAAGAAATCAATTATTAAAAGACGCTAAAGATTATCGTCATCAATTAATAAATCATCGTCAAAAAATCAAAAAGATTCTTTCTCGTCAAGGTTATTTAATTTATCTTCTAGGGGCGATCGCACCCTTCCATGATATAGTAGATAAACTAAGGGAAAAAGGACAACTTCCCAGCGGAATTAAAAAAGAATTCGTTAACCATCTATTAGAACAAAAACGCTGTATTTGTGGCACAGAATTAATGGAAGGAAATCAACCCCATGAACAAGTAAAAACATGGATGAATAAAGCAGGGGTTGCCAAAATAGAAGAAGAAGCCATTCGCTTAGATGCCCAAATAAAAGCCATTGAATCTCAGCCAGACAAAATATACCAAGAAATAGACCAATATCAATATCAAATTGCCCAATATCGAGAAAAACTAAGCCACATAGAAAATGAAATCGATAAAATAAACCAACAACTAAGAGAATATCCCGACAAAAATATTCAATCAGCCCAACAAGAATTAGACAACATAGAACAACATATCCGAAAACTAACCCTCAATCAAGGAGAAACAAACCTACAAATAGAAACCATCACCGAAGAAATTAAAAACCTCGAAAAAACTATCAAAAAACAAGAAATCAAAGCCCAAAAATATCAACTAACCCAACAAAGAATCAACGCCACCGAAGAATCAATCCAATGTCTAGAAGAAGTAAAAATCAGACTAGAAAATCAATTTCGCCTCGCCCTCCAAAAAAGACTACAACAAATATTTAACTCCATCTCCTTCACCCCTTACCAACCACAACTCAACCAAAACTATGAATTAAACCTCATCGAAAACACCTCAGGCATCCCCCTTGACGTAGCCGCCTCCACAGGAGAAAATCAAATCCTAAGTCTTTCCTTTATCGGTGCTATCATCGACATGGTAAAACAATGGTCAAAAGAAAATAGTATCGTCAAACCCTCAGCCCATCAATTTCCCATTATCATGGATTCCCCCTTCGGTAGCCTAGACGAAATCTACCGCACCCAAGTAGCTAAAGCCATTCCCCAATTAGCTAATCAACTGGTGGTATTAGTCACCAAAACCCAATGGAGAATAGAAGTAGAAAAACAGATGGATAAATATATTAACCGTCAATACGTATTAGTATATCGTTCACCCAAACAAGATAGCCAAGAAGACTATATCACCATTAATGGAAAATCATATCCCCTAGTTACCCAAAGTGACAATCAATTTGAATATACCGAAATCATCGAAGTATTACCCACCGTGACAACTTAAAGAAAATTCTGGTAAATTAAAGGATTGTATCCGCAATCATGACGATTAAAAACAATCCCTAGGGAAAATAACAAAACTCAGAAATTACCATGACAACCACCATAAAAAACAAAATTGACGATAAAAAAGTTGTCAAAGAATACTTTAACGCCACAGGATTTGAGCGTTGGCGCAACATCTATGGCAATGGTACAGTAAATAAAGTACAATTAGACATTCGCCAAGGACATCAACAAACCATTGATAAAGTAGTAAAGTGGTTACAAGATGATGGCAATCTATCCCAAATATCTATCTGTGATGCAGGATGTGGAGTTGGTAGTTTAACCATTCCCCTTGCCCAAGAAGGTGCCACCGTCTTCGCCAGTGATATATCTGGAAAAATGGTAGGGGAAGCTGCTGAAAAAATCAAACAGGTGATGACAAATCCCCGTAACGTTAGATTAGCAGTGCAGGATTTAGAATCTATTCGAGGGGAATATGATACTGTTATTTGTTTAGATGTCTTAATTCACTATCCCACCGAAGATGCCGCCCAAATGATTAGTCACCTTGCCTCTTTGGCAAAATCTCGACTAATTTTGAGTTTTGCACCTAAAACCCCCTTTTTAACTATCTTAAAGAAAATTGGTGAGTTTTTTCCAGGCCCTAGTAAAACCACAAGGGCTTATCAACATAAGGAAGAAGATATTATTAAAATTCTTGGGGATAATGGTTTTAAAATTAAGCGTCAAGAAATGACTAGCACCAGTTTTTATTATTCTCGTCTTTTAGAAGCCGTCAGGTAATTTAGGTATTAAGTGTTAGGTTTTGTAATGAGACAAAATTGATAATCGAGAATTAATCTTCAATTTTTCAACAAAAGTAAACCCGAATATCTTATTTTCCGTTGCTTTTTCTTGATAAGTTTAGTGTTAACAACTCCACTGCCTACACTGTTAACCTTATAATATTAAGTCCCCTTGATTATTTGCAAATTAGAGTGAGGTTGCAGGTGGCAGGTTAGAGTTTATTAATTGTCAATTGTCCATTTTTTACACGGTGAGGCAACTACGAAGATACAATCTATCTATAACGAATTATCGGAACTTGATATTAACTCTCGTTTTCAAAAGGTTGCACAATCCAAAAATCCGCAGGAGTAACGCTATGATAATAATCAGGTTTAAACCTAGCGTGGGATTTTTGCCAAATTACTGCCGTATCTACTTCTACCCTATGTTCTTTAATTAGCTTGTGTTTAATGGTTTCCATGGTAATACCACTATCGACCAAATCATCCACTAACAAAATTTTACCACAGGGTTTTTGCACCCAGGAAAACTCCCCCATGGTTAAGGTTTCCTGAGCATTATCATCAGAATAACTCTTAGCCACAATCACCCCCAAAGGTAAGTGAAGACGACGGGAAAGATAATCTCCTAGATAATATCCCCCTCGTATAATGGCGATCGCCTGAGTATAATCTTGATTACGCTCCATGATAGCTTGAGCCACTGTTTCACAATAACCCCAAAACTCTGACCAAGAGCAAACTAATTGTTGAGCCTGATTAGTTTCCATAATTTATGTGGGGATAACAACCTCCCTAAAGCGGATTTCGTCTCGATGGGGATCGCAATAAGCCACTTCTAACATGAAAGTTTCCCCTAGTTTTATGGGGCGATCGCACTTATAAGGAAACTCTAAACCTATATCCTCAAAAAGAATCAGAGCCAAACGATCATCTTCCCGTAACCAGCGTAACATCAAAACCTCCCACATCTCATCAGAATGTTGCTTCAAATATTGTAAAGTCCAATAACGGTTAGTTTGTCTCTCCACCAACACCGCCTCGGAAGAAGTAGAAGTAACATTGAACAAAATCGATTGCATTTCATCCCTCCCAAAAGGTAACTCATCCCCCCGTAAATGAGCCTTAATCTGAAAATGAGCCAACAAATCCGTATAACGACGAATGGGAGATGTTACCTGAGTATAAGCACTCAAACCCAAACTAGCATGACGAATGGGAGATAAACCCGTTTCACTTTTGGGCATACAACGACGGATAGCAGACGAGCGCACCGGGCCTGCGGGAAGCAAGATTAACTCCTCTTGGGGTGGTAACTCAGGCTGGGGTTGTCCACGAAAAGGCACAGGAATATTATGCTCCTGACAAAAACGCCCGGCCACTTCCCCTGTGAGAATCATCATTTCTGCCACCAAGGAACGAGAATAAGAATCATCTAGTAACTCAATACTAACATCCTCCTCCCCCTTAACCTTAATCACTGCCTCAGGCATGGAAATCATTACCGAACCATTATCCTTGCGCCATTGCGATCGCAACTTAGAAGCATGGGCCAACTGTTTAACCTCTGGTTCAGCTTGTATATCCAGATGTAACATTTCATCCACATCATGATAAGTTAAGCGGTAAGTAGGCTTGATATAGGTAGAATGTATTTCATAGTCCTGAATGCCCCCTTGCTCATCAAGAGTCACCCCAAAACTAAGAGCCGGGCAAATTTGACCCTGAACTAAACTCATGGGGCCTGTGGCCAACACAGGGGGAAACATCGGAATCATTCCCGTGGGTAAATATAAACTGGTACTACGTTTACGGGCTTCTAAATCCAACTCATCATGGGGGGTAATTAAACGGGTGGGATCGGCAATATGAATCCAATAACGTAAACTACCATCATCAAGGGTTTCCACACTCAAACCATCATCAATTTCCTTGGTACTTTCATCATCGATGGTATATACCTTGTGATGGGTTAAATCTAAACGAGGTTGGGGATCGGGAATTTCTATTCCTTTAGAAAGGTTATAGATAATCGATTGAGCCATTTCTGCTACCTCTAAAGGAAAATTATTTGGATAGGAGCTGCGGCGCAAAAATAAGTTTTCATGCTCACTCCACAATTTCAAATCAATCAATAACTGCCATGCTTCTTGGACAGTTTTAGAGCGACCAATATTTTCTAAAATTTCTTGGACTTGTTTGGGGGGGTTATCGGGTTGTAATACCCATCTTTCTACAAAATCTAGTTTAACTAAGTCATTATCTGTCCAGCTTATCTCCTCCCCTGCTAGGGCTTGGTTTAACCGTGTAAAAAATTCTTCTTTTTCTTTTCTTTTTTGGGTTTCAATGTCAATTTGATGCTTTATTTCTTCTACCTGAGTAGCTGAACGAGGTTCATAAATATCCCCTTTCTTTTTAAAATATATTTTATCTTCCGATAGTAATAAGTAAGATGCGTAACAAAGGAGGGGAGTTTCTTCGGAAAAAATTAACCCCGCTAATTCTGCAGGGGTGATGGGGGTTGATTCTTCCATTAACAATTCCCATGCTATCTCAAGGCTAGAAGGATCTAAGTATTTTTCTACTTCTTGACTAAATTTTTCTATGTCTGATGATTTGAAGGTTTCTCCTTCTACAAGATAATCAATTTTTTGAGGTCTAATCTTATGATTTGTTCCATTTTTATCTATGGCAATCCAATCTTTTTTTCCTTCTGGTTTTTCGATTACTGCTAAGCGGCGATCGCCATTAACCTTGAATTCTACTAGCGTTCCTTTTTCCACCCTGAACCCTTCTTACTATGATTTGATAAGCAACATAATCAAGTTTAAGATTATTACGCCCATGTGTAAAGTCAACAAATATTGGCGTTGCTGATTTTCTTCTAAAAATGTCTTTCATAGGCCGCCACAATTTTTTGAACCAAGGGATGACGAATTACATCGGCTTGGGTAAGGTTACAAAAACCAATTCCTTCCACATCTTGCAAAATTTTAGAAGCGACAATTAACCCAGACTGTTGTTGATTCGGTAAATCAGTTTGAGTTATATCCCCCGTTACCACCATTTTAGACCCAAAACCAAGGCGAGTTAAGACCATTTTTAACTGGGCTGGGGTGGTGTTTTGTGCCTCATCCACAATTACAAAGGCATTACTTAAGGTTCTACCCCTCATGTAAGCGATGGGGGCTACTTCTATTTTTCCTTTTTCAATTAATTCAGGAATTTTGATCGGCTCAATGAATTGATATAAAGCATCATACAAAGGACGTAAAAAAGGGTCAACTTTTTGTTGTAAATCCCCCGGCAAAAAGCCCAATTTCTCCCCTGCTTCCACCGCAGGACGAGTTAAGATTAATCTTTCACATTCATCATTTAATAGGGCTTGGACGGCTAAAACTGCCGCTAAAAATGTTTTTCCTGTACCCGCAGGCCCAATACCAAAGGTAATATCATATTTTTGGATAGTTTGAATATATTGTCTTTGTTTAAAGGTTTTGGCACGAATTGACTCACCGCTTCTGGTACGGGCTAATACTTCTTTTTGGATTCGCTCATATTCTTCCATTTTGTGAGTATCCAGGGCATGGAATACTACTAATATGTCTGATTCGGTGATCGGTTTTGCCTCTAACCACAAGGCTTCTAGGGCTTTTACAATTTCTATACTTCTAGCTACGGGTTTGGCTTTTCCGTAAATGGCTACGTCTTGCCCCTGCAATGATAGGTTTGCCCCCGTCATTTTAGCTATGTATTTTAGGTTTTCTTCTTGTTTACCCGCAAGGGCGATCGCACTTTCAACACTAGGAAGGGAAATAGTTTGAGAATCTTCTGACATTGAATAATGAATAATTGATTAAGAATTTATTACACTTTAACATCTCATTTTACTATTATTCTTTATTCCCCCACTCCCCCATAACCCAAAGAAACTTTTAAACATAAAAAATCTTGGACTACATCTATTTTTTTATTTTTATGGGATCATTTTATGACATACTTATTAGATAATAGAAATCTGTGAATTTTTAGGCATAAACAAAAAGATTTGCATTATATTATATTACTTTGAATCTTCTCCCATAAAAGGCAAAAAGTCAAGAAAAAAAAGAAAATTTACCAATAATTTGTAACACCTTGTTCATCAGACAGTAATAATGAGGTGAAAAAATCAGTATGGACAGTTTAGAATTGATAATGTAACAAAAATGTAAAAATTAACTGTCAACTGTCAGCTAAAATCGGAATATGAGTAAATACGATGTCATAGTAATCGGCTCAGGTATTGGTGGCCTAGTAACCGCTACTCAATTAGCCGCCAAAGGAATAAAAGTATTAGTTTTAGAACGTTACCTTATCCCGGGGGGCAGTGCAGGGTATTTTGAAAGGGAAGGTTATCGCTTTGATGTGGGTGCTTCAATGATTTTTGGTTTCGGTACAGAAGGTACTACCAATCTGTTAACCCGTGCCTTGGATGCAGTGGATATGAAGATGGAAACCTATGCAGATCCAGTACAAATACACTATCATCTACCCGATAACTTAGATCTCAAAGTTCACCGAGACTATGACAAGTATTTACAAGAATTATACGCCCGTTTTCCCGATGAGGAAGAGGGCATCAAAAAGTTTTATGATGAATGTTGGAAGGTGTTTAATTGTCTTAACACCATGGAGTTATTATCCCTTGAAGAAGTACGTTATTTAACGAGGGTATTTTTCCAGCATCCTCTTGCTTGTTTGGGTTTGGTAAAATATTTACCCCTTAATGTGGGCGATATTGCCCGTAAATATATCAAAAATCCTGAGTTGTTGAAGTTTATTGATATGGAGTGTTATTGTTGGTCGGTAGTACCTGCTGATAAAACTCCCATGATTAATGCTGGGATGGTATTTTCTGATCGTCATTATGGTGGTATTAATTATCCTAAAGGGGGAGTGGGACAAATTGCCCTCAAATTAGTGGAAGGTTTAGAAAATCATGGGGGCGAAATTCATTACGGGGCAAGAGTTACAGAGATTGTCACCCAAGGCAACTGTGCGATCGCCGTTAGACTAGCCGACGGTACCGAATATCAAGCCGATAGAATAGTATCCAATGCCACCCGTTGGGATACCTTTGAAAAATTAATAGAAAAAGAAAAACCAGCCAAAGAAAAAAGATGGGAAAACAACTATAAACAATCCCCCAGTTTCCTCAGTCTCCATTTAGGGGTTGATGCTAAAGTGTTGCCCCCCAACACAGAATGCCATCATATCATCCTCGAAAATTGGTCAAACCTAGAAGCCGAACAAGGTACAATATTTGTATCCATTCCCACCCTTCTCGATCCCAGTTTAGCCCCCGAAGGTTATCATATTATTCATACCTTTACCCCCAGTTACATCGACTACTGGAAAGGGTTATCAGGGCAACAATATGAGTACAAAAAAGAGGAAGCAGCAGGAAGATTAATTGAGCGTTTAGAAAAAATATTCCCAGGTTTAGACGTAGGTTTAGATTATATGGAAATAGGTACTCCTCGTACCCATCGACGCTTCTTAAATCGAGATAATGGCACCTATGGCCCTATTCCCCGTCGCAAACTAAAAGGTTTATTATCCATGCCCTTTAACCGCACAGCCGTTAAAAATTTATATTGTGTGGGGGATAGTACATTCCCCGGGCAGGGTTTAAATGCGGTAGCTTTTTCTGGGTTTAGTTGCGCCCACCGCATTGCCGTTGATTTAGGCTATTAAAAAAGGCTGTGGTTTTCCCCAAATCCCATAATTTTTGGGAATTATACTATTTATTTTTTGTGGGAAAAAGGTGGGCAATGTCCACCTAAATAATTATCCATTCTCAATTATCAATTAATAACTACCATCCCCAACTACCTGACTCACCCTTAAAAGGACCGACAATATTAGAGGTAATCCAACCACCGTAAAAGTTACCAGGTTGGGGGGTAACTTTTTCTCCGTCAACATAACATCCATCCATGGGAAAGGCATAAAAAGCCACATAATTGGCTATTTCCTTAAATGCTTCCGTGGGCTGGGAATAATACCATGCCACTTTTGGTAATATTTTATCTTCTACTTCGAGGGTGTAATATTGTGCTACGCCTTTCCATTCACAAAAAGACTGCCCAGAGGCGGGGATTAAATATTCCATTTTAATGTCAGCGGGGGGCAGATAATAAACGGGGGGATGGCTAGTTTCTAAAACACGGTAAGCGCTTTTGGTATCGGCAATTTTGACACCATTGCATATTATTTGTATGGGGGATTTAACGGCTTCTAGTTTTGGGGGGCGAGGATAATCCCATACGGATTCTTGCCCGGGTTGAGGGGTTATTTTCTCTATTTTTTTAAACATATTTATTGATTGTTTGAAGAAAATTTGTCATCTTGCTTTTAACAAAGATGATTCAAATTTAATAAGATTATTTAGCGCCAAGATTTATTTTCTAAATCTCTAATTTGACGCTCAAGACGATCAATTCTTCCTCTTAATTCATCCATTTCAGACTGCCTAGGTACGCCTAAATCTTGTAACATATTACGTAATTGACGCTCCATTTGAGATTGAAAATTGCCTGATTCTGACTGCATTTGTTGCATTAAATCATCGACAATACCCTTAGCTTGATCAGAGTTTATCTTACCATCCTTGACCCATTGATCGCTTACTTCTTTGATTTTTTCTGCGGCCAAAGAAGTTGTGCCAACACCAATCATCAGTAGTTGTTTTAGCCAATCGTTATTATCCATAGTTTTAAGTAACAGTTAGGTTTATTATTCTTCAATTATTACATTTAGACGGTAGCCATTAAATATTGGGGAGATGGGGAGATAAAAATTAAGTATTCATTAATCTTTTTTCTCCTGTTTTTGCTTCAATTTTAATTATTTTGTAGCGCAAAAGGCTTTTTCTTTTTCCTGAATGACTTTGGCTAAGTTAGGGCGCCCTGATAATTGAAGGCGATATTTTGCCCAGATGCCATAAATTTGGTCTGCAAACCAACCGATAACAGGTATTTTTGTAATAGCATATATCCAACCCATGCCTAATATTTCATAAACCCTGCGAAATACTTCCACATTGGTAATTATAGTACCGTCAGCCATGATGGCGTGGATTTTGCCCATGGCGGTGGCATAATCGATATTTTCATTGTCAGCGGGGCAGTAATCGGGGGAAGAAATATCCACAAAAGCGACTTTACCTCTATTATTGTCTTTTTTTTTGAGAAAATTTACCTCCTTAAGACAAAAAGGGCATTCTCCATCGTAGAGAAGTTTGATTTCGTAGGAAGGATTATTATTTGACATGGTTCGATAAAGTTATTAAGATTTGTTAATTAGTTGTAAAATCATGGTAACTAAAAAAAAATCAGATTATCAATGCAAACATTCGGTACTCGTCCCACTATCAAATTTAAGCCTCAGCCCTTGAAGGTGATTGCCATTGGTGATAGTTTAATTTACGGTTATGGAGATAAAGAAGGGGGAGGATGGGTTGAGCGTTTGAAGCGTCGTTGGATGTATGGTGAAAATGAACATGTATTGTATAATTTAGGTATTAGGGGCGATCGCACCTCCCAAGTAAAACAAAGACTAGCCCTAGAATATAAATACCGTGGAGAATTAAGAAATCGCTACCCTGACAGAATAATTATCTCCGTAGGTGTAAACGACTCTCCAAGATTAGGACGTAAAGCAGGAAAAAACCTCACCGATTACAAACAATTTTGTCAAGAAATAGAAGAATTATTAAACCAAGCCCAACAACTTTGCCCAGTTTTTTTCATCGGCATGATACCCGTCAACGAAGAAAAAATGCCTTTCCTAGACTGTTTTTATTATAACCGTAGAGATCAATATCGCTACAAAGAAGCCACAAAACAAGCCTGTGAAACATTGAATATTCCCTACCTAGATACCTTTGACTTATGGATAAGTAGGGGAGAAAATTGGATAAAAAATCATCTTTGTGAAGACGGATTACACCCCAACATACAAGGCTATCAATCCCTATACCAAGACATTAGCCAATGGCAACCCCTACAATTAATGATAGAAAAATATAGTAACCCATAACCCCCATCAAAAAAATATTCAAAAAAATAAAGGTTACTATGATAGTATCTGAGATAAATTCATAAAAAAATACATTTAAAAAATCTGGTGTTGAGGAGTAACAACATGAAATATCAAAGACTAGAAAATATTCCTAGCCCTCGCCAACATAATAATCCCTTAAAAATTGGTGTAATTGGGGTAGGTAATATGGGGCAACATCATACCCGTGTCTTAAGTCTCCTCAAAGATGTCGAATTAGTCGGTATCGCCGATGTCAACGTAGAGAGAGGATTAGACATTGCCAGTAAATATCGAGCCCGTTTCTTTGATAATTACCTCGAAATGTTACCCCATGTAGATGCCGTTTGTATCGCCGCCCCCACCAGACTACATCACCAAGTCGGCTTAGACTGCTTTAAAGCAGGAGTCCATGTATTAATGGAAAAACCCATCGCCGCCAGTATAGAAGAAGCAGAATCCCTAGTTAATGCAGCAGCTGAAGCTAATTGTATTCTCCAAGTAGGGCATATTGAGCGTTTTAACCCCGCCTTCCAAGAATTAAGTAAAATCCTCAAAACAGAAAATCTCCTTGCCCTAGAAGCCCATCGCATGAGCCCCTATTCAGACAGGGCAAATGATGTTTCCGTGGTGCTTGACTTGATGATTCATGATTTAGATTTATTTCTCGAATTAGCAGGGGCGCCCGTTACCAAATTAAGTGCCACCGGTAGCCGCGCCGCCGAATCTCAATATTTAGACTACGTTACCGCTACCCTCAACTTTGCCAATGGTATTGTCGCCACCGTCACAGCTAGTAAAGTTACCCACCGTAAAATACGTCGCATTACCGCCCATTGTCGTAATAGTCTTACCGAAGCAGATTTTCTCAACAACGAAATTTTAATCCATCGTCAAACCACCGCTAACTATACCACTGATTATGGACAAATTCTTTATCGCCAGGATGGCTTAATTGAAAAAGTCTATACCAGCAATATTGAGCCTCTCCATGCTGAATTAGAGCATTTTGCCAGTTGTGTGAGGGGGGGTAACCAACCCTCCGTAGGAGGCGAACAAGCCCTCAAAGCCTTGCGTTTAGCTAGTTATATTGAGCAGTTAGCCCTTGATGGTAAAGTATGGCAAGATTTTTCTATTAACCTCGAAGAAATTAACGGTGGAGTAGCGATTACCCCCCACTAAATTTTGATGGGAAAAATGTTTTTTATTTTAGCTTCACCATGTAATGAATTATATCAAGTTACGATAATTAGTCATGGATAGATTGTATTTTGGTAGTTGCCCCACTCTGTAATGAATTACACGGCTAATGGTAGTCCGTTGAATCAATTGAACTAAGATATTGCTAATTTATGAGTGATTAAGTGGACTTAATATTAAACCTAGTAAATAATCAATTTTAACTATACTTGATTGATAAAGTCATATCTAAAAAAAGATTATTTTTATTACTACTAATATCTATTAATTATTGAGAATTTTTGATTAAAACAAATTGTTTTATAACTTAATTACTATGATTTTAGCAAACTTTAATTATAAAAATTAACATAAACTTGATATTACCAAAAAGTTTTATTGCTCATCACTTCTTAGCTCTTACTTATTAATAAATCTTTAATCCTTCATTAGCCCTTGATATTATAATAGAGAAAAATAATAAAAAGAAAATATTATGCCCCAGTTTATAATCACCCTAGTAGTAACGGCTGTATCAATGCTCGTTGCTGAAATATTATTACCTGGCATATCCATTGATACGACCTTAGCAGCCCTCATTGGTGCGGCGGTTTTTGGTATTATTAATGCGATTATCCGACCAATTTTGATCCTGTTTACCCTACCTTTTACCATTCTTACCCTTGGTTTATTCTTATTTATTATCAATGCCATTTGCTTTTCTTTAGTGGGTTATTTCACCCCCGGATTTAGTGTAAATGGTTTTTTTGATGCCCTATTTGGATCGATTATTGTATCTTTTGTTAGCGGGTTTTTGGGTACTTTTTTTGATAAAGAAGATTAGCTTAAAAAGAGTTTGAATAAATTAATATATCTATTGTGATTAGATAATAAAACTAAAAATTTTAAGGATGAGGAATAGACAAAGTTTCTTGGTTTTCATTGTTTATAGTTAATTATCTATGGATTAATAACCCCTCTCCTTTTTTTTGATAGGTATATTTTCTCTGTATAATAGGTAACAACTATAAAAAAAATTAATAAAAATATCAGCACCTGTGACATATTCATCATTTATCGCCTCCCAACGGGAGCTAGAATCTGATTCAATTCTAAAATATGACCCAAGGGCGATCGCACGTTATTATAATAATCGTCCTTGGCTAGGAATATTCCGTAGCCTAAAAATCATCACCCTGTTTGGAATCTTCGTCATCCAACTATACCTAGACAAACTTTTCAAACAAGAAGAAAAAAACAAATTAAAAAGAGCCGAAAGACTAAGAAAAATCCTCACCTCCTTAGGCGCTACCTTCATCAAAGTAGGACAAGCCCTATCCACCCGCCCCGACTTAATTAAACCAGATTTTCTCGAAGAATTAATCAAACTACAAGACCAACTACCTCCCTTCGATAACGAAACAGCCTTTGATATAATCGAAAGGGAACTTGATATGCCCGTAAATCAAGCCTACAAAGAAATTTCCCCCAATCCCGTCGCCGCCGCCAGTTTAGGGCAAGTATATCGAGCCACCCTACACACAGGGGAAGCCGTTGCCGTAAAAGTACAACGCCCACAACTACTACCCGTTATTACCTTAGACTTATATCTATTAAGGTTAGGTTCAAAATGGGTAGCCCCCTTTTTACCCCTCAATCTTGGTCATGATTTAACCCTCATTGTCGATGAATTTGGGATTAAACTATTTGAAGAAATCGACTACGTCAACGAAGGCAGAAACGCCGAAAAATTTGCCGCTAACTTCCGAGATGATGACGATGTGAAAGTACCTCACATTTATTGGCGCTACACCAGCCACAAAGTTTTAACCCTAGAATGGATTAATGGCTGTAAACTTAACGATTTTGAGAGTATCCGCGCCGCCGGATTAGATCCTAATGATGTGATTAAAGTTGGTGTTACCTCTGGTTTAAGGCAACTATTAGAACATGGGTTCTTCCATGCCGATCCCCATCCGGGTAATCTTTTCGCCATGCCCGATGGTAGAATGGCGTATATTGATTTTGGCATGATGGATCAATTGGATGAATATACCAAAGAAACCATCGCTTCCTCCGTGGTACAGTTGATTAACGGCGACTATGAAGCCCTTGCCAGAGATTTTGTAGAGTTAGGGTTTCTCACCCCTGAAACCGATATTACCCCCATTATCCCAGCCTTAGAGAAGGTTTTAGGAAATGCAGTGGGGCAGAGTGTGGGTAACTTCAACTTTAAAACCATCACCGATGACTTTTCTGAGTTGATGTATGAATATCCTTTCCGTGTACCAGCAAAATTTGCCCTCATTATTCGCTCTTTAGTTACTCAAGAAGGTTTAGCCCTCAGTCTTAATCCTGATTTTAAAATTGTGGAAGTGTCTTTCCCCTACATTTCCCGCCGTTTGTTAACGGAAGAATCCCCTGCCATGCGTCGTCGTCTCTTAGAAGTGTTATTTAAGGACGATAAATTTCAGTGGCAAAGATTAGAAAATATGATTCAAATTGCTAAATCTGATCATAAATTTGATCTTTTACCCACGGCAGGTTTAGGGTTTCAATATTTGGTATCGGAGGAGGGGGATTTTTTACGCCGTCAAATCATTTCTGCTTTGGTGGAAGATGATAGATTACATACCCAGGAAGTACAACGGTTGTGGCAGTTGGTACAAGCAGATTTGAAGCCTCGTAAATTGTTTGATGTGGCTGTCAATGCGGTGAAAAATTTTTCCTTTGATTTAGCCAAAACTGGTTCTAGTTAATTTTTTCCATCACAAGGGATTTATATAGTTACTTCAATTGTGTTTGAGACACTTTGCTTTTTTGAAAGCCTTATCATATAAATATTGTGGTATTTGATGGCGTTTCATTCCAATTTTGATTAACTATACCCCTTTGTTTGTCATTGGTATATTTTATTATCCGCTTCTTAAAAAAAATATACAGTCGCCTTTTAATCAGAAAAAATGAGCTAAGATATTGGGCAAAAGCGGTGGAATAAATACCATGGTTAAATTACAGTATGGCTTTTTGTCCATAGGAGTATCCGTTGCGATCGCCCTTTTAGCCCCTTTATCTTCAATCAAAGCAGAATCAATTATCCTAGAAGGTCAAACCATTGATAGGGGAAAGCAACCATTAGATTATATCCTAAGCCAAAGACAGGAACAAGAAAAAAGAATTGCCTTAATAATCGGTAACGCAGAATATCAAAATGCAGGGGCATTGCAAAACCCCCTTAATGATGCCCGTGATATGGCTCAAAAATTAACCGACTTAAACTTTGAAGTTATTTTAGTAACCGACAGCAGTTTAAGAGCCATGAATGAAGCCCTAGAAACATTTTATAATCAACTTGAACAGGGATCTACAGGTTTATTTTATTATGCAGGTCATGGCATACAATACAATGGGGAAAATTACTTAATTCCCGTGGATGCCAACCTAACAAGAGCCAGTGAAATTGAGTACGAAACCTTAGCTTTAGGAAGGGTTTTAGCAACCATGGAGGAAGCTAAAAGTGATGTTAATATCGTTATCCTCGATGCTTGTCGTGACAACCCCTTTGCCCGTAATTTCCGCTCTGTGGTTTCCCGAGGCCTCGCACCTATCCAAACTAGCCCAGCGGGGCTTTTTATCGCTTTTGCCACCGGCCCTGGTAATGTGGCGGAGGATGGTTTTGGGCGTAATGGCACTTTTACCAAGGCGGTGTTAAACAATTTAAGTAATGAAAACCAACCTTTGGAGACAATGTTTAGTCAGGTGCGCCTAGAAGTCTCTCAAGAAACTAATAGTCGCCAAGTGCCGTGGACAACTTCTTCTCTGGTGGGTAATTTTTATTTTAATGCTGATGGTAATGTCTCGGTGGCAACCACTAATAATAATGATTATGGGATAAATCAGAGAGATGAAAATCAAGTTAGTCAACCCCGTCAAAATAATCCCTCTAATCAATCTCAAGCAAGGTTAGGAAATGTTAATCGTTTTACTCAGTCTCCCCCTCGCCTATTAGATTTTAGCACCCCCCATAATATTATTCGTCATCCTAGCCCTACTTATTATCTTACTTTGGACATTCCCCCTAATTCTTTCCCTGCTTTGGGTAAGGTAACCATTGAGCAACAACCGGGGGTGGAGGATATTCGATTTGATTTAAGTCGCACGGAGGCTTTTTTTGGTACTAGGGGCGATCGCCAAGAGTCCATTCCCATTACCATAAGGCAAGAGGAAAACTCTAATTTAATTGAAGTATCTTTTGATGCTCCCATCGGGGCTAATCGTCAAGTTACCATTGCCTTAAAACCCCATCGTAATCCTAGTTTTGCTGGAATATTTCAATTTACCACCCATGTTTTTCCCGTGGGTAATGACACCATCGGCATGAATTTGGGTTTAGGTAGGTTACATTTTTATCGCCGTAATTAAGTTTTGCGTAAAAAAAGGCACAAGCCACCCCTCCCCGACCGCTACGGGTCAAGAAAAGGTGGCTATTTTTCAGATACCTCAATTATAACATAACTAAACTTAAATGGCAAGTTTTTTCGGAATATTTTCTACGTAAAAAAATAAAATATGATAAGTAGTAAAAAATAGTAAATAAAGATTAAAAATATCTAACCTAGACATAGTTATTTTTGTCTAAATAATAGTATTAATCCGATTTAGAAAATATATGATCACTTGCCTTGCAATAAATTACAAGGCTAAGAGTTGATCGTTCAATAAATTGAACTAAAAAATATTTTGATTAACAGATTTAGTATTAGTTAACTAAACGGATAAACTTTTTCTTGCCCACTTGTAAAATTTTATTATCTAAATCTTGGCTATTCTCAAAGGTTAAATTAGGGTCAGAAATACGATCGCCCTCTAGCCGTACACTACCCCCCTGAATTTGTCTTCTACCCTCACCACTACTATTAACCAAACCAGAAGCATTGAGAATATAAAACAACTTAGCAGGAAATTCCACCGAACCAAGGAAAAACTCAGGCACAGCCTCCGCATTCGCCATATTTTGTTGTTTTACCAAATCCATCGCCGTTTTTTGAGCAGTTAAAGCCGACTCCCTACCATGATATTGAGCCACCACTTCCACCGCCAACATTTTTTGAGCCTCCCGAGGATTTTCGGGAATATCAGTTAAATTTATATCCGTAAGTAACTCAAAATAATTTTCTAACAAAGAATCAGGGGTTTTTTCCAACTTAGAATACATCGATAAAGCATCCTCTTTTAAACCCACATAATTATTTAAAGATTTCGACATCTTTTGCTCCCCATCCGTACCAATTAAGATGGGTAAAAGTAAGCCGAATTGAGGTTTTTTACCAAAATACTTTTGTAAATCGCGCCCCACCGCAATGTTAAACTTTTGATCCGTACCACCCAATTCTACATCCGCATCCACCGCCACAGAATCATAACCCTGCATCAAAGGATATAAAAACTCATGAAGATAAATAGGGGTTTCCTGAGCATAACGATTATTAAAACCCTCCTTCGCCAACATTTGTTGCACTGTCATGGTGGCCAAAAGTTCTTGGATTTTGCCTAAATCTAGCCCTGATAGCCATTCTGAGTTATAACGAATCTCCAAGCGCCCGGGGGTGTCAAAATCGAGGATAGGGCGTAATTGATTAAGGTAAGTTTCCGCATTTTCCTTTACCTGTTGCGCCGTCAACTGTTTTCTTACCTTATCTTTCCCCGTAGGATCGCCAATTTGGGCGGTAAAATCACCTATAATCACCACCGCAGTATGTCCTTGATCTTGAAATGCTCTTAGTTTACGGAAAGGGATACTATGTCCTAAGTGTAGATCAGTTCCCGTAGGATCAATGCCTAATTTTATCCGTAAGGGGCGATCGCACTTTAAGCATAACTGTTCTAAATTATCATCTATCGAATCGGAATCGGGCTGATTAGGAAAAACATCACTAACCCCCCGATGTAACCAAGAGAAATTGTCAGTCGCCATTATAAATATCTTTTTTTCTATTAATTGCCTATACTTCAAGCAATTATCTTATCAAACTTATGGGAAGATATTGGCAAGAAACCCCCATTGACTATTGATGGAAAGGAATGGTTAGAAAAGGAATAAAAACCAACAAAATCCAAGTCAACTGATACCAACGAAAACTATTAACCCGATGGCCATCATTAATCAATGCATCTATCCTTTCATTAAGCCGAAAATTAATAAATGGACACACCATATTATTATCCATGGGATTAACTTCCTTCATCGCTTCTTGGGTAACCATCAATAAAGATTCAGCTAACAATAAAAAGTCCACCGATTGAGAAGCGGTGTTATCTGCCCTCAACTCTCTTAACAAGACTAAATTCTGCCAAAGATTATCGTTATTAGGTAACCAAAAAGTAATTCTTTTACAATAGGATAAACAGAAAAAAATTAAGGGATCATGGTGTTTTTGATGGGATTTTTCATGGGCGATAACAGCTTCTAAATGTTCTGGAGATAATAAGTTTATTAATCCTCGACTTAACACCAAATAGGATTCATTTAAAAACATAAATAAACCCTTTTTTTGACTTTCAAAACCAATCAAACCAGCGTAGGGAAAAGAGCTTTCTAAAATTTTGACCCTCTCTCCCAAAACTTCCTCTTCTTTAAAACCTGCTATTTTTTGGGAAATAAGTTTAATTTCTACGGCATAAACAATTAAATTTATCACGGCAAAACCTAAACAAAACCAAGCTAGAATATAGCTAATAATAGTGGCTTGAAAACCCCACATTTGTCCTTCATAACCCATGGTCACAATGGCGATACTACTCATTAAAATAAGTAATACAGGGGCAATGAAAAAGAATAAGGAATAGTTCCAATTTCGTTGTTTTTGAAAATAATCAATCTGACTAAGATAACGAATTACATAGGCGCAGACAATAGCAAGTAAAATAACGATAAAGTGCATTTACTTTTCCTCCTGTTCCCTTTTTTTGCGAATTTGTTCAAGGCGAGAGGCGATCGCCCTTATTTGCTCCACACTAGCAGTGTCAAGACTATCAGCAAAAGAAGCCACCAAATCGGGGTTACTCACCGCCAAAAAATTCTGTAATTGCTCATAGGATTGGATGGCCTGGGCTTGAGAGCGAGAAATTAAAGGAGTCCAACAAAAAGCCCTACCCTTTTTCTCATACTTAAGCCATCCCTTTTTAGTTAAACGATGTAATACAGTCGTAACAGAAGCATAAGCCAATTCACGATCTGGATCAGCTAAAATGCGATCGTGGATTTCTTTAACCGTTGCTGTACCTAAATCCCACAAAATTTCTAAGATTTCTTCCTCCAAAAATCCTAAAGAAAGTTTCTGGGGACGATATTTTGGCAAAAAAGACATAATTACTGGTTATAAATCAATGGTGAATAAAGCCCAACACCCACCAACCAATGAAAATCCCATTAATTAAGAAAAGCAAGATTAAGGGTATCTCGAAGAATCAAAAATATACCCAAACCCAACAATAACACTAACCCAGTTTGCATAATTCCCTCCTGAAGTCGATTAGGTAAAGGTTTACCCAAAATACCCTCCACCGCCAAAAAGGCTAATTGTCCACCATCTAGGGCAGGGAGGGGTAAAATATTGATTACCGCCAAGTTAATACTAATTAACGCCCCAAACTGAAATAAATTACCCAAATCACTTTTTGCCAATTGAGCGCCCACCGCCACAATAGCAACAGGGCCAGCTACTTGGTTAGCATTTTCTTGGAAATTAGTAATCAACTGTCCAAATCCTTGTACCGTAAGTTTTGTATAACGTTCAAATTGTTTTGCTCCAAAAGTAAAAGCCTCGATGATATTATCAGGCTTACGACGGGTAAATTCTCCATTAGGGGCTAACATAACGCCGATTTTCCCTTTGCCATTGTCTCCTAGCTCGGGAATAATGGGAACATCAAAGGTTTCTTGATTCCGTTGAATGGTAAATTGTAAACTTTGATTGGGAGATTCTTGAATTCTATCCCGTAAAATGGCGATCGCCTCCTCAGAAGAAGGTAGAGTAAGATTTTCAATTTTTAAAATTACATCGCCACTTTCTAACCCTGCTTTTTGGGCGGGGGATTCCCCTTCGTTGAGAATTTCGGGAATTAATACCCCTGGTTGAAAATTAACATCTTGTACTCCCACGGTTATGGATTGACCCACCAACAAGAAATATGCAAAAATAAGATTAGCAATGACCCCAGCACTAATGACGATCGCACGGTCAAAAATAGGACGATTACGCAATAAATCGGGATCATCTAAGGGTATATCACTTTCAGGATCATCATCAGGAAAACCAACATAACCCCCCAAAGGAAAAGCCCTGAGGGCGTATTCAGTTTCTTTACCATCATATTTCGCTAAAACCGGGCCAAAACCGATGGAAAATTTATTCACTCTTATTCCTTGTAATCTCGCCGCTCCAAAGTGTCCGAGTTCATGGACTACGATTAAAATTGCTAAAACTGCGATCGCCGCTAGTACTGACATATTAATTTATATGATTATTTATATGGACATACTTTTCTAGTTTACCCGTTCAATTGCTTTTTTGCCTTTTGCCAAAGGGTTTCTAACTCTTCAATTGAATATGTTGAGAGGGGTTTTTCGGCATAATTTTCCATCAGTTGCAGTCGTTGAATAAATCTTTGATTTGTTCCTCGCAAGGCCATGGATACATCTAATTTATACCATCGAGCAAGATTAACCACCGTAAAAAGTAAATCCCCTAATTCCTCTTGGGCATGAACCAAATTTTGAGAATCTAGGGCTTCTTTAAATTCTCCTAACTCTTCCTCGAATTTTTCCCATACTCCCTCCACATTTTCCCACTCAAACCCGGCTTTTGCGGCTTTCTTCGATATTTTTTCACTGGCCATCAGGGGCGGTAGGCTACGATGATATTTACTCAATTTTTGGCTTAAAAGAGGAGTTGAGGGATTTTCTTGCTCTTTTATTTTTTCCCAGTTGTGATGTACTTGCTCACTATTGCTAATTTCTACATCGCCAAAAACATGGGGATGACGACGGATTAATTTTTGGGTAATATTTTCGGCTACTTGTTGGAGGTTAAAATCACCGTTATCTTGGGCTACTTGCGCTTGTAATACTACTTGTAACAATAAATCTCCCAATTCATCGGCAATGGCTTCTTGATTACCCGATTCAATGGCATCTACCACTTCGTAGGCTTCTTCAATGATGTAGGGTATTAGCGATGTTTGGGTTTGCTCCAAATCCCATGGACATCCCCCCTGGGGCGATCGCAACTTAGCCACCACTTGAATTAAGTTATCAAGGGCCATCAGAATTTTTTGATTAGTCTGAAAAATATTCATTTTTTGATTTCATTTTGACACCACAATATAAACTATGATTTCTCATTTCACTCAAAACAGGACAAAAATTTATTC